>CAZJYH010000185.1:6178-8530 GCA_964549365.1 uncultured Alphaproteobacteria bacterium | reverse complement strand
TGGGGAAGAGTGATGGGAATGGGATGTTCTGGCTGGAAATTCATTTCGTGATCAATCGATATGCTCTTGCCGGAATTTTTACCAAAGATCAAATCTCTCAGATTAACGCAGTGCATAGGCAGATGGATTTGCCGCCTGGCCTCCCTGGGGCCGAATATCGTGAACATGAGCATTTTGATAATGAGTCTTTTCGTAAAGGATGGGGTGCCGTGGTTGATGCCCTTTCTTCGCCACGTATCGAACGTTTTGCTCGAGGCACTCACGCGATACAAGATTTTTACGCTCATTCGAATTACGTGCCGCTTGCCAAGCAGTATTATGGCGGATATGATAAAATTCCAACCTTCGACAAAGCGATTCTTGATTCCAAATTTGCTTTGTTATGGAATTCCAAGGGTACTTCGGGATATTATAATCGCGAAGTCCCGCCCGGCAAGTATCCGCATGATGGTTTTGCCGCGGATGGAAACAAGATAACATGGGCGCTCCAATTAAAGACCGATCCGGATTTCCGCGCTCGTTACGTCCTTGCGATGATGAGTACGCATGCGTATGCGCTTAAGTGGAAGTCGTTGCATCCGGGCAATTAGCAAAATGAGGAGGTTGGCGATGCCGTTTCGTTGCTGTTGGTGGATATTGTTCACAAACGCATTGGTGTTTGTCGTATCTGGATGCTCCGGCAATGCCGATAGGCCGTTGCCCGGTGTTCGGCAGTCGCGCGATCTTGGGGCGAAGGATGTCTCGAGAGTCGATGCTCTTCGATCGATCATAGAAGACTACCGTTCTCTTGATAGCGCGGCCATCGATTCCATCCGTATGCAATCAGCCCAGATATCCGCGTCGATGGAAGATTGGCTCGCGCTCGCTTTCAACAGCGCAGAGCGGCCGGAGATTCGATTATGGTCAGCTGCGATGGCGGCCGACCGTGGTGATACAAACGTTGCGGAGAGACTGGATCGGGCATACGATGTCTGCGCCGATACAAATGGCCGTAGGGTCATCGCCCTGGTTTTGACATACGTGACGGTCAACGGCGTGCGTTTGCCTGCGCGGAGCGATACCTCCTTGAAGAAACTTCTTCGAGATGTCATCGACGCAATTGGTGATACTACGTCTATTGGGTCCGGCGGACGGACGGAGAGTATCCAGGCTTTCGCTCTTGCGCAGCTCGACCTTTGGGCGTGTGAGGATCTCCGTCAGGATCGGAGGACTGCCTCTCGTGGCGGCGCGGTTGGCATAGTGAGTGCGCTCCGAACCTGGTATGATCAGCATCATGTGCGGCTCCGCTGGGACGAGGACGCTCAGCAATTCGAGTGTCAATAGACGATGCGGTGGTGTCTCAGTTTGCATGGATGGCCGGTGGTCACACCGTGATAGGCCGCACCTACGGCGCTTGAAATTCAGTAGTCAACGTGTGCCTATAGATAGGTCGCGTCTCCGACGCTCGTGCAGATGGATCTCGCGGCCGCGTAGCGGCGGTTTACTATCAGGAAGGTCGTACTATGCCTGCGCGTGTCATTGCTCATACTGAGTCCCCACCGCCGATTTTGCCTGGATGAATCGCCGAACGGTTAGTGAAGATGGAAATGAGCGTCCGGCGGACACATAATGGCGGCGATGTCAACCGGACTATATGAACAAGAAGACAACGGACTATGTGCGGCTGGCCGAAGAACTGGCTGCCTGCCAATTATATGATATGTACCTGTCGTTGCATGTGCAACGGCTGGCGCTGATGTTTGCGCGCAGCGCGACAGGTCCATCCTATCAACTCGAATTGTCGTCGATTGTGCGATGCCGGTTCAGCATGACGCCGGTGGACGATTACCTCCCTGCGGTGATCGGGCTGCTGCGGATCGAGAAATTATGTGAAATGACCGACGTCGAGCGCTCCTCGCTCGCGTTGGCAAATGATGAGGAAACTGCGGTGTTACATGCGTTCGATCGCGGACGGATTGTCTGGCTGCTTCGAATCGACGGCGACATTACGATCGAGGTGATTTCCCTGGGTCTCGATATCCTCACAAGCATGGCTTAGATGCCGACGTCCGGCGCAGGGTGCTCCATGCTCGGAACTCCATAAGCATGAATCACACGCGTGAAATTCGGGGTCGTCGATCGCAGTCAGAAACCGGATGGTATTCCGCAATGCCTGATTCTTCGCTCGTGCGAGAGGTTCTCGCTGCGGAATTCGCGTCCGGCCATGCCTTCTGGTGTCTGGGGTGGGGAGTTGCCGATGATGTACTGGTGGGCCGAATGCGGAATGAGATGGACAGTCCGATCCGTGACGTTCTCGGGCAGTTCCCGGACGTCGGATTTCTGGCAGATCTGGCCCTGCTCTGCCTGGCGATT
>CAZJYH010000185.1:5748-6168 GCA_964549365.1 uncultured Alphaproteobacteria bacterium | reverse complement strand
CTCGAGGGTATCGTTCGCAATACTCATCGACCCGACTGAGTACTTGCACGATCCCTCCATCATTTATACGCGGCGTGGCGTCGAAATCTCGAAGGATGAGTTGGCCCGACTGCTTGGTTCCGCACGACCGGTCCTGTAGCGACGCGTGTGAGTCTTTCATTGAGACCGCCATCGTGATTTTTTGGACCTGATCTGCACCACGATCGACGCCGAAGGATGGAATGACGAGAGCAGTTGGCTGCACGGGCATGCACGATCGGCGGAGGGGATCTACGGGACAGTCGAGGGAAAGAAGGCACTCCGGCAAATGATGGCGATTTCCGGGCCTCGCATCACCGACTCGCTCGATGCCACGAAGCTTGGGATCGGCGCGAAGTGGGCCGGCACCATGAACAAGACCATATCAATGTCATGAACGCT
>CAZJYH010000185.1:0-5738 GCA_964549365.1 uncultured Alphaproteobacteria bacterium | reverse complement strand
TGATATCGCAAATGCGAGAGCTGCGATTGTCGAGACGGCCCGAGGCGTGGTCAGCGGTACGATATCGCCGATCGAAGGGTGCAGGAGGATTTGCCGACTTCGCTTTGATGTCGGGGATCCGGATAGTTCAATCTTCCTCCTGATTCGGGCAGTCGATTCGGAGACCGATCACTTCCCGTTTGGTGAAGTGCGCGTGCGATTCGCCCCCGATTATCTGAAGGTTCTCGACGAAGAACGCGATGCATACCTCGCTTCCGCACGCGATGACATCATTCGATCCTGTCTGCAACTTGTCGAAGTGTACGCGCTTCCGGCGTAGGTGGCGCCGTTACACGGGATGATTCGTCGGGTGTTCCGGGGCTCAGCCGGCCCGAAGCACTGCGGGACTGAACGGAACGACCTCTATCGAGAGAATTGTATAGTATACTTGCAGTGTACTATATTTGCGACTGCCGAAGGGCGCCGTTGGACCGCTTCCAATGTATGCCGAACAGTTCAAGCTGATCGCATGGTGCATTCCGATGGATTGTGCCGTGCCCCTTCCCATCAATCTGAGTCCCGACTATGCCGAGAATCGCGCTGAAGTTTGTCTGCGCATGTACAATCCTGTGGCTGTTGGCCTTCGAGTCGACGCATTTGATGGGGCAGGTTGTTTGGGAGGAACTCGACGGGCCACCAAGCGGTAACGCCCGTGTTGTATGCGTCGATTCCTCGGGTACGGTCTTCGCGTTTGCCGGATATAGCCGCCGGAATGTTTGTCGATACGATCCAATTGCAAAGTCCTGGACATCGCTCTCTCGAATTGGCAATGTCCAGGCAGCTGCCGTCGGGCCGGATGGAACTATCTATGCCGCTCTGTCCCCGGATTACCGTATAGACAAGCTGTCGTTGATCCGATCCACGGATCATGGGTATACATGGTCGAATGTTCTGGTCAATTACGATACCGGGTGTGCGGTTGCGGTCAACAGGAGCGGCATTGTGTTTTACGCGAGCGACAGCTTGCCCTGTCGCATCATTCCAAATGATGCAACTCCACGACCAATTCTGATTCGTCCAGGTAGCCGGTCGCATCCTTCGAATCGTATCCTCCACTATTTCATCGACGAGCTCGGAGATGTCTTCGCCGGAACGCGTTCCGGTGTGTTCGTTTCACACGACGATGGAGTCTCGTGGGACTCGGTCGGCAAAGGGATGGCCGGTGTCGCGGTGTATTCCGTACTGGCGACAGCCAATGGTGATGTCTTTGCCGGATCAGATTCATTGGTCTACCGCCTGAGGAAAGGGGATTCGGTCTGGGTGCCCTTGTTGTTCACCGGAACCGGACCGTTCCGTTTGGCTACCACTGCAAACGGGCGGATCATCGCCGCGTCGTTCCACGAGCGGGTGTTCGTTTCCGACAGCGTCGGTGAGGTCTGGACGCAGCATGATGTTTCTGGCCTTCAAGCCCTCGACGTCGTTCTGGGCCCGCGCGGAGAGCTCTTCGTCGCAAGTGCCGTCTACGGTATGTTTCAGTCCGTTGACAATGGGACCACGTGGAACATCCGCCAGGGAGGATTCGGCAAGGTTGTTGTACAGACGCTTCTCATTACGCGCACGGGCCGAATGATCGCGGGGATAGGTGACTCGTATACCCGGAGCGGCAACGTGGGGCAGATTGTCGACCTCATCATGACGTCCGACGATAGCGGACGAACGTGGGATCACGTTCCGATTTTCCCCTTTCCAATGAGTGTTTGGTGTTCGGCACTACTTCCGGACGGTTCAATTCTCGTCGGCAACGAACGGAACGGCCTCCTGCGTTCGACTGACGACGGCCATACGTGGCAGTGGTGGAACGCCGCGTTGGGCAGAGCTAGGCCGCGCGTCCTGGCCATTTTGCCGATCAATTCTGCTCTCACATTCATGGGGACCGACAGTGCCGTCCTCCGTTCGACGGACAATGGCGTGACATGGAGTCGCTCGCTGAAGGTCAATGAGGGTGTCTGGTCGCTTGTCCTACATCCATCCGGACGTTTACTGGCCGGCTGCGGGGCCGGTGTTATCTATTACTCTGATGATCAGGGTACAAATTGGACTCGATTGGTCAACCGTGTCGCCGGGACCGACATCCAGCAGATGGCCGTCAGGCGTTCAGGTGAAATCTATGCGGCAACGTTCCAAAGCGGGATGTTCCGATCGCTCGACACAGGAAAGACATGGAAATACCTGGGGATGAAGGACACGCTCTGTTTCGCCGTGCTCGTTGGGCGTGGGGGTGACGTGCTCGTTGGGACCAACGGTACGGTAAAACGCTCGACCGACAAGGGGGATACGTGGCAAAATGCCGCACTCGGGCTTTCGGGACAGACGATCAACAATTTCACGGTCGATTCGAGCGGAGTTGTCTACGCGGCAACGTGGTATGGGATTGCGAGAACCCGGCTTCCGTCGTATGCATCGGTTGAAAGTCTATCGAATTCAGCGTTCCGCGATGATGGGCCGAATGTCAGCGTCGTGCCGAATCCGGTGGTCGGCCAATCGAGCGTTCGGGTCCGCACCGGCCGTACGGCGCACGTCCGCGCAGCACTCTACACGCTGCTGGGTGAGGAGGTTTCGGCTCTCTGCGATGTCGATCTTCCGCCCGGCGACCACGACTTCCCGCTTTCGTCGAGTCGGTTCCCTTGCGGCTCCTACATCTGCCGCGTATGCAGCGGCGATGAAGTGCGGACGATGCGGGTGATTATCGGTAATAGGTGATCGCAGGGGCATGCAGCTCATACTACCGGACGGAAAATGTACGAACACTCGATAACCAAATATCTTCGCATTCCGACAACCGCCGGAGCTTCAATGCTGCGCATACTTGTCATCTTCGTAATTGTGGCGCAATGCGCGGCATGGACCGCCCAGGCTCAGGAGTTGAACGGGGGTGGCGTGCCTGGTCCGCGCGAGCGTTCCGGTGACAAATTGAGCTGGTTCGCGGCAAATGACGCTGCCTCGGCCGTCCAACCACCAAGCGTGGGGTGGGTTACAGACCCATCGTTCACCGTCGGCGACTTTATCGTCGATATCATCGCCGCGGATGACGGAACACTATTCGTCGCGACGTGGCAGCACGGTATCTACAGTGCTCCGGCGTTCGGTGGGCCCTGGACGAAGAAGATGACCGGACTTCGATCGCACCTCGTGACGTCGTTCGTGATGACACGCGCCAAGACACTGATCGCGGGCACATCCGATTTGGGCGTGTTCCGTTCGACCGATGCCGGAGAAAGCTGGGCTCCGTCGACTTCGGGACTCACAGACACTCGTGTGGAGGACATGGATCTCGGCCCGGATGGTGTTGTCTATGCGGGGACCGGCGACGGTGTGTTCCGTTCGGTCGACGACGGCCTCACGTGGAAGGCGATCGGCCCATCGCTCACGAACATATGGACCGTCATGGGCGCGTCGGCGGGGCGAGTATTCATCTCGACGTCGCAAGGGACGCCTGCCCGTACGGCCGACAGCGGCCGAAGCTGGCGGCCATTTCCGCCGAGCTTCGGGCCGATCGCCATATTCGGGCTTGCACCGGGCGGCACCGTTTACGCGGCTGCGTCGGACCTCGCGATCTCGACCGACAACGGTGACACGTGGAATCTCACTCCGGTGAGCGTGGAACTTGAAACATGCATGCGATGGAATGCACAAGGGAGGGTATTCGCCGGCGCGAGAAGTGCCGTGAATGCTTCCGACGACAGCGGGCGCACGTGGTTCCCCTACGGGAACAACATCGGGCCCGGATCCATATATGTGATCGCCATCGATCGCGACGGGTACCTTCTCGCGGGCACGTATCAGGGTGCGCTGTGGCGCACGGCAAACACGACGACGTCGGCTGTTGATCGAGAACATGCTCGTCCGGATCGTGTCGTGCTGGACGGCGCCGCTCCAAATCCCGTAAGCGGCCATTGCCGGATCTCGTTCGCGCTTCCAGTCCCGGGCCATGCCCGGCTTTCGTTGTCGGACATGATGGGGCGGGAGATACAGGTGCCGGCAGACAAGGATTTCGACGGCGGGCGGAATTTCGTTCAACTGGATGCGTCGAATCTGCCGAACGGCTGTTATGTGGTTCGGCTTACGGCGAGCGGCCAAACCGTTTCAGATAAGCTGATCATTGCACGATAAATACATATCGAGCGCGTGAAATGAAAGAAGTCGTTCATGTTCCACCGATCAATGCAATGAGAGGGACGCCCCGAATGCATTCCGTTCTGTACCGCTTCATCCTTGCGACGTTCCTCATCTCAATGGTGCATGTAGCGGCGCGTTCGCAGTCCTATGTTTGGGAACGTGATACCTCGCTCAACGCCGGATGTCCTATCAACGATATCCTGATGGTCTACGACGGCACACTCGTCGTCGGCACGGCCGACAGCGGCATTTATATGGCGCCAGGTTTCGGTAGGCACTGGGAACAGAAGATAGAAGGACTAGGGTCGTTGCATGTTACCGCAGTAGGAATTACCCGCAAGCTTACGTTGTTGGCTGCGGTACGAGATGCCAGTGCCTTTAGGTCGACAGATGCCGGTGCTTCGTGGAGTCGTGCTTTTTCACAACCGACAACTGGTCGCGACATGGATATTACTTCTGATGATCATATTTATGTTGCGAGTGCTTGGGGTTATTGTCTTTCCACGGATGATGGCGTCCAATGGCGTTATAGCGATGCCGGCCCCGGCACTCCAAAGGTTCAAAGAATTATGGCCGGTCCGTTCCCATACATATTTGTGGCATATATCAACGGCAAACAGGCGCGTAGTCCTGATGTCGGTCACAGCTGGTATCAGTTTTCGAGCGGGGTGGATTCCGTCGTGACATACAGTGTGGCCCCGAACGGCATCATATATGCTGGGGGCAACGGCCTGGCGTTCACGTTGAATCAGGGGAATACATGGGGAACGATTCCCTTCGACGGTGGCGACATCTCCTGTATCGGTTGGACACCGGCTGGTGAGATGGTTATCAGCCATGCCGGCAGGGTCAGCTGCTCCTTCGACGGTGGGTATTCATGGGAGTCATTCGATCGGGGCATCAGCAACGACACGGTGCGAGTGTTTCTGTTGGACCGCAACAGGCGCTTGCTCGCTGGGACCTCGGGCGGGCATCTGTATCGTTTGAATTTGGCGAGTGAAGAGAAGAGTGGGGAGCGCTCGGTTAGCGCGAATACGGCGATCGCCGGAGTTACGCCGCATCCGATCTCCGGGACGGCGGCCATTCGGTATACGCTTCCTTCGCGTGGCGATGCGCGGCTGGGTTTGTACGATGTGATGGGAAACGAAGCGTTGGTTCTGGCGAATGGGCCGGTCGAACCCGGCGCGCATGTTGCCTATCTCGACGCAGCGTCGCTCCCATCCGGCACGTACCTGCTGCGACTGCGGGCCGGGAGCGCGTCGGTATCCCGTCCGGTCGTGGTCGCACATTGAGGCTCCACGACTTCAGTCTGTCTCCTCTCTCGGCCCTCATCTACCTCGCCACCTTCTTCCTCCTCTTCTCCTTGATCGACCGCGTCCGGCGCCGGTGAACCGGAGCGGCAGGGAGGTGACCGATGGTGTCTGCGTGAACACCGGCTCTCGCATTGGCCGCCCACCCGCCGCATCCTTTCATTCCTCGTTCCGAAATCCTGCCGCGCCACCACCAGCCGCGTGAGCTGCACCGCCGTGCCGACGACCGTCCGGAGCAGGTAGCTCCCGCTCGGGAGCGTCGAGACGTCGAGG
>CAZJYH010000184.1:0-8559 GCA_964549365.1 uncultured Alphaproteobacteria bacterium | reverse complement strand
TGCGCGCGGTGTGTATTCCGGCACCATCGGCTTCCTTGCCGCCAACGGATCGGCCGACCTGAACATCGTGATACGCACCGTGGTGCTGACGCCGGGGCGGGCAACGATGGGGGTCGGCGGAGCGATCGTGGCGCTCTCCGATCCGGAGGAGGAGTTCGAGGAGACACTGTTGAAGGCGCGCGCGCAGGTGCGCGCCCTGGTAACGACGGTGCACGGCGAACCCAACGAAATGAACCACGCAATCGAGGGGCTCGCAGCGATCGGCCCCGAGCGGAGGATCACGCGATGAGCATCGTCCTGGAGTCGAGCCGCTGGGCGCACGTCGGCGGCAAGCTTGTCCCCGCCGAGCGCGCCACGTTGAGCGCGGACAGCCACGTGCTGCATTTCGGGAGCGCCGCGTTCGAATCGTTCCGGATGTATCGTACGCCGATCGGCGCGCGGATCGTCGGCCTGGAACAACATCTGGACCGCCTGCAGGCAACGATGGAGCACATGCGGCACGCGCCGGTGGACCGCGACGCCGTGCGCCGCGCGCTGCTGGACCTGGTGGCGGCCAACGAGCTGGAGGATGCCTACATCCGGCTCCTCGTCTATCCGAACGGCAACTGCTCCCGCCTTGATCCCGCCGATCGGGCGCCCGAGACGCTGCTGCTGGCGTGGCGCGTGAGCGGACCGCGATTTGCTCCCCCGATTTCACTCGGCGTTGCCGAGATTCGGCGCCCACCGGCGTTCACCTCGCTGCCGCGCGCGAAGCACAGCGGCATGTACGGCATCTATGCCGCAATGCACAGTGCGGCGCGCGCCGACGGCTACGATGATGCACTGGTGCTGCACGCCGACGGCACGGTGTGCGAGGTGACGGGCGCCAATATTTTCCTGGTCCGCAACGGGATGCTGGCAACGCCCCCGATCCCTGACAGCATCGACGGCGTCACGCGCAAGCTCGTGACGGCTCTTGCCGAGAGCATGGGGATCGAGACGCAGGAGATCCCCCTGACGCTCGACGATTTCACCGGCGCCGACGAGATCTTCATCACCGGAACGTTCCACGGCCTGCGCGCGGTGAGCGCCATCGAGGAGCGCACACCACGCCACCCGGTTCCGGGGCCCATCACGCTCCGTCTGCAGGAGAGATACCTGGCGATGCTCGACTCCCCGACCGAAGCGGACCTTCAGTGGACGACGACGATCGGCGGCGCGGTGCGCAACGGGAACGGGCACGCCGCGGCCGGCCCGGTGAAGGTGCGCCCGGCCGACCGCGAGGATATCCCGGCGGTGCTCGAAGGGGTTCGTCAGTTGCTCGAAGAGTTGCGGGGCGTGCCGGGCATCGCATTGCCGGCCGGCGCGGAGACGGTGTGCGCGCGAACGATCGAGGGGCGCACACGCGGCGCGATCTACGTTGCCACGCCCGCCGACGCGAACCGCACGGTGATCGGCCTCATCTGCCTGAGCGTGCTCGATGCGATTCACGTGGGCGGCTCCTATGGACTTATTCAGGACCTCTGGGTGCACCCCGATCACCGCTCCGACGGCGCCGGAGCGGCGTTGGTGGCCGCCGCGGAGAACTTCTGCCGCGAGCATCGGCTCGGCAATATCGAGGTCTGCCTCCCGAGCCACCGATTCCCGCGACTGCCGCGCACGCACAACTTCTACCAGTCCTGCGGCTTCATCGAGCTCGGGCCGCGCATGCGCAAGGAGGTTCCATGACGGCGCTCGACGTCCTGATGCAGGGCGATGTGAGCGGCGAGCTGCCGCTGATCCTGGACCGCAACGGCAAGCCGATTCCGTGCAACGAGACGGAGGAGCGGATCGACCGGCTGGCGCAGGGGCTGGCCCGCGTGGACGGCGTCCGGTTCCAGGCGCCCGACGTTTCCGAAGCCGACGCACGGGATACGATCGAGAGCATTCACAGCCCCGAATATCTGGCGTTCCTGGAGCGCACCAGCGCA
The DNA here is from genome assembly GCA_964549365.1 of uncultured Alphaproteobacteria bacterium. Lineage (GTDB taxonomy): Bacteria > Bacteroidota > Ignavibacteria > OLB7 > OLB7 > JAFDZV01. The sequence continues at coordinate 6,610 of CAZJYH010000184.1, read as the reverse complement.
ACGCTGGCCGACGACGAAATGCTGCTGTTCGATCATCCCTACGTTCCGAACGGCATCGCTCCGGACACGCCGATCGTGGCCGGCATCTACCGAACCGCATGCCGCAGCGCACGCACGGCCATCGCGGCGGCACGGCGGACAACGGCCGCGCACGGGACACCGATCGCCTACGCGCTCTGCCGTCCACCGGGACATCATGCCGGCCGTGCATATCTGGGCGGGCATTGCTATTTGAACAACGCGGTGCTGGCGGTTGCAACGCTGCAGCGGCATGGGCACGAACGAGTGGCGCTGATCGATTTCGACATCCACTTCGGCAACGGCAGCTCCGACCTGCTGCACACCATGCCGCGAACGTTCTTCGGATCGACGCACGGATCAACCGACAACAGCTACCCGTACATCCCCACGCCCGAGCCCGATGAGCGCCAGCTCTTCATCCCCTTCGGCGCCCCGCCGACGCACACGGAGTTCGTCGAGGCGATCGCCCGACTTCTCGGCACGGCTCAGCGGTTCGGAGCCACGGCACTGGTGGTTTCCGCCGGCTACGATGTGATCGAGGGGGATCCCCATGGGACGTGGCATCTGGAGCCTCCGGCACTGTTCGATATCGGCCGCCTCATCGGCGGCTCCGGGCTTCCGACCTGCGTTGTGCAGGAGGGGGGCTACAACGTTGAACGGCTCGCCGACTGCGCCGAGGCGTTCGCCCGAGGCGTGCTGACCGGCGCGGCGGCGGGCGGACCGACGCGAACGACCGCGCGGGCCGATGCATACTCCACCGATTGATCCCCCCGGGAACGCAAACGAGAGGAGGCCATTCCATGAATACACTGGAACAGTATCGCAGCCAGATCGACGCGCTCGACGCGCAGTTGATCCGCACGCTCAGCGCGCGCTTCGAGATATGCAGGCGCGTTGCCGAACTGAAGAAGGAAGAGTTGATCCCGATGATGCAGACAGGACGCGTGGAGGAAGTGAAGCGGCGCTGCGCGCAGCTCGGCGCGGAGCTGGGAGTGAACCCGGATCTCGTGGTTCAGATGTACGGCCTCATCATCGGCGAAGCATGCCGGATGGAGGATGCAATCATCGGTTCCTCGGAAAACCCACACGCCGAGGCGGCATAATCCCGACGCCCGGGGCCGAAACTGTCGGCGGACCTTTTCCATCGACGACGTCCGACACCGCAAGCCCACCACGGAGTCGAACGCCGGATATGTCTTTATTCAAAGCACTTCTCCATGAAATTTGTCACCCTTGGTCCCGACGGCACATGCCATCATAACGCTACCCGCAATTATATGCGGCACTACGGCATCGATGACGGCGAGATCGTGCTCGTCGAGGATTTCATGCTCGCGCTGGAGATGCTGCACGACGGCGAGGTCGACCATCTCCTGCAGAACAGCGCGCACCTCGAAGTAAATCATGTCACCGAGAAATATCACACCGAAATTTCGGTGATCGATACGTTCATCTTTCCAACGCAGGATATGGTGGTGTTGGAATATGCGGACATCGAACATCCGCGAACGGTGGGGCTGGTGTCCGCCACGGAGGGCTATCTGAGCGGCCTCGATTATCCGGAAAAGATCTACGGCCCAAGCAAGCTTCGCGTGGCCGAACGCTTCGCACGGCGCGAGTTCGACGCGGCGATCGTCTATATGGATCACTACAACGCCGCTCCGGAGAAATACCGGCTGCGCAAGCATATCGGCACGGTGATAACGGCGTGGCTGGTGTACGGACGGCAACCGACCTACCGAGGGGAGTTGATGAGCGTGCTCCCGCGCGATCACTATCGAACCGCGGCATCGGCATAGCGGCTTTTTTGCCGGTCACGATCACGGAATGAAATTCGCCCGCCGCGACAACGCTCAGGCGACGGCCGTGTCCGCCAGGCCCAGGCTGAACAATCCGCGCCGGATGACGTTGCGTGCAAGGCGCTTCAGGCGAGGATGATGCGGAGCGGCGAGATAGTCCGAGCAGTAATGGAGCAGATAGCTGGCAAGGCCCGCGAGATCGTAGTCGACGGCGGCCGCCTCGAGATTCCGGCGATATTCCTGCGAGCGCAGCACCAGCAGGCGGTACAGGTCCGTTGGAAACTCCGGATCTTCGCCGCCGTCGGGCGCGAGGGCCGCGCACCACGCGCGCGCGATCGTCCAGCCCGGATTATCCTGCTGCAGCAACAGCTCCCATGAGAAACTCATCTCCTTCATGTGAGGACGGCAGACGAAGAAGCTCTTGACGACGATATCGGAAACCGTGTCGGCCTCAACCGCGCCGCCGGACGTATCGGCCACGGCACGAACTTCATCGAGCCCGGCCAGTCGATCGAGCAGCTCATCCATCAGCAACGCATCGCCCCCGCTGGAGCTCACCTTGGAATTCCCGAGCGTGACCATCCCGTGGAACATCACCATATGGCCGACGTCCGGCCGTTCCGGCCAGATGCGGTGCATCAACTCCGCGTGCAGCGCCGCCGGGGGCTGCCATTCGGCACCGGAGAGATCGATATAGGTACAATTATGCGGGCGCTCGGCCAGCATGCGCGAATACACGGCCAGCAGGCGCGCGTGCTCCGTCGGGAAACCGTCGTCGCGGGCCAGGATCATCGTCTCGAATTCCTGTCGTCCGCTTCGATATACCACGGTGCCGTCGGGCTCACGCTCCAGCACGCCCATGCGCACCCCGCGTTCGAGGATGGCGGGCACGTCGTCCATCCCATCGGCTTCGAAATCGTGACGATCGATCGCCACGCCGAACCGCGCGAGCGTACGCCTGTGCCCCTCCATCACCCAGGCGCGCACGCGGCTCCAGAGCGCGCGCACGTCCGGATCGCCGGCAAGCCACGCCTGCATGAATCGATCGGCCGCATCGCCGGTATTCGCCAGCTCGCGCTCGATCGGGTCCCCATTTCCGCCGACGACATCCCCGTGCGTCGTATGTTCACGAATATATCGGGCATAACAGGCGCCGATGAAGTGGTCGGGCTTCACACCGAGCACCACCGGATCCTCGCCGTCGTGAAACAACCGATATCCGGCCATCGCCTCGCAAATATTGCGCCCGATATCCCCGACAAGGCTTGCGCGCACCACGTCGGCGCCGGCGGCGGCGAGCACGGCGGCGAGCGCATTGCCGATCGTCACGTTACGGAGATGCCCCACGTGCAGCGCCTTGCTGGTATTCGGCCCGGCAAATCCGACCATGAAGGCGCGGCCGGCGAGAATCGCGGCGGTGGACATTCCCGGATCTGCATCACGTTCGAGGCGCGTGCCGAGTTCCTCGATGTAGGCATCGGCGAACCGGAGCGAAAGCATCGCCCCCTTCAGTCGGACATCCCCGGCGAACGGTTGCGCCGCAAGGGCTTCCAGGAATTCCTTCCCCGCGTTCGAGAGGAGCCAGGAGCGATCGCCGAAGAAGAACCGCACGTCGACCGGCGCGTTCTCACGGCGACGGATCTCCACGGTCCGGCACATTCCTTCCGGCGGGACGATATTCTCCAGATATACGACAAGATTGGTGGCTTCGATCGGCAACATGGCGGTTCGACGGATTGGGGCCGGAGCAGGACGAGGTTCGGCGATCTCGAACCCGAAATCCAGCGGATCGATCGGCACGACGCTCGACAGGCAGGGCCCTCACATGGAGCCCGGGAAGCGGGGTACGGCAACATGACGGAATTCCGCCGCATGGCCATCACAACCCGCGAGCCGGCTGGTACGGTGATGGCCCCCAACAACGTGATGCTCCGCGCAAGCGGCCATCACTCTCATAATGACGTCTTTCAGATAGGATTTGCGCGCCCGATGGGACTCGAACCCACACCTGCGGCTTAAAAGGCCACTGCTCTTCTGAGCGTTTTACCTTGACAGGGTTACTTCCAGAGTCTCCACGAGTATCCGGTTAGACCAACAGTGCCGGCATTGTGATGAAGGAGGTTAGTGTAGTTGCGGCGGAAATTTGCCTAGGATTGCATTCCCACCGACGCGCGCGATTGTCCTACACTCCGACATCGTTCCACAGGAACCGAAGGTCAAAGGAGCGTGAGCTCCCTGGGACATTTTGGCTGGATGCTCGTTTCCTCTCTGCGTTCGTCCTGACTCAGCGTTTTACCCATTTACCGGTTGAGCTACAGGCGCATATATGAATCACGACCCTCCGGATATCCGGGTACATCGCCTTGCGAGCATGCACATCCGAGTCCGGAAATGTCGAAAATCAGCGAGCTGATCTGCGTTACGGTTTCAAAGAAATTTGCAAGAACTACCGACGGGGGAGGTGCTGTTGACCGGATCCAAGATAGAGTTTTGTGTTCTCCGAAGCAAGCAAAAGATCCTCGCGCAATCGATTTTATTCCTCATTTTCCGCCCGCTCGCCGCGAGAACGGATCGCTTCGAATAAATCTCCGAAGGGCCTGCGCGGTCGATCGTGGATATTCTTCGGCACGAGACCTCCGACGCGCCGTCATCCACCGTTGAGGTCGAGTCGGCGAAGCGCGCGACGATAGAGCAACCAGACGATACTGCCGAGAATCACCATCCAGACTGTACTCCGCACCGCCGTGGCAACCAGCAGTTCAACCGACGGCTGCACGAGCAACCGCGCCGGGTAGTACATCATCGTGGGGAACGGCGTCAGCTCCGCGATCGTTCGCGCCCAATCGGGCCAGAATCCGATCGGGACGGCGCCGCCGCCGAAGATCAGAATCAGCAGCCCGAGGATCCAGACGAACGCCGTGGCCTTCTCCAGCCAGAACGTGGCGAGCCCCGCGATCGCCTGCATCATCCAGAACAGAAGCGTGCGCCAGACGAGCGCCAGCGCAAACGCCGCGGCGCCGAACGGTGTCACCGCGACGGTACCGGCGGCCATCCATGCGATCGCGAACGCCGCCGGGATGGCGACGGCCGCGGCGAGCACCGTGTGCGCCATCGCGATCGCAAAGCGTGCGAGCAGGTAGTCGTATGGGCGCACCAGCGTCACGGCGATGTTCCCGGAGATCACGTCGCGCTCGATATCCAGCTGCGCCTCGGTCTGCACCGCGAAGTAGAGCACCTGCCCGGCGGCCAGGAACCAGATCAACCGGGCCCATGTGAACTGTTCGCCGTGCAGTGCCGGCACGTTCTCCGGCCGCACGGTCACCTGCCACACCTGCACGAGAATGTAGAAGAACAGAACGATGGTGATGTTGCCGAGAATGAAATCCCATGTGTAGGTGGTGAGCTGCCGCAGTTCGATGCGGAAGATCGCCCAGTACTTTCCTGCCTCACGCGCATAGGATGTCACGATCTCGGTCTCCGTCTGATTACGCCGGCTCGGGCCCGGCCGCTCGTCTCATGCTTCGATCGCCGCGCTCGCCAGCGCCGCCTCATCTCCCAGAGGGCCGGCCCGCAGCGCACCGATGACTTCGTCCACGTATTCGACGCGCCGCATTCCCACCAGCACGCAGTCCACCCCGTCGACGCCCATAAGCGCGCGCACGGCGAGCGCGGAGAGCGCCGCGTCCGCACGACCGCACGGCATGTCGGTGTCTCCGAGCGTATCGCAGAGGGCCGCGCGGATCCGGTCGGAACGCTCCTGCGCGCGCCATGCGTACCGCTCGGCCACTAATTCGAGCACGGCGCGCGCGCGATCGGCGTAGGCCGCGAACCAGGCCACCGCGTCGGCCGCGTCGTTCTCCCGAAGATAGGCCGCAACGGCGTTCAGCCGCGGCGCGAAGTACTGCGATCGCAGATCGTTGACGCGCTCGATGGTTCCGAATGTGCGCCAATGCTCGCGCACGGCCGCGCCGACGGCGACATACTCCGCCAGCGCGTCGTGTGCCTCGGCGTCCCCCGCGAATGCCGGAAGATGGCGCGTCGCGAACTCCTGCTCGAGCGCCGCCAACGCCTCCGCCTCGGCATCGATCCGAGCGGCGTGTTCGTCACGCTCGGCCTGCGTCGGCGGCGGCTCCGTCGTTCCGAAGTCGGCAAGGCGGATCAGTTCGTTGCGGACGATGGCGTTCAGCGGTCGGTTGATCAGCACTCCGAGGTTCTTCGCGCGCGCAACGTCCATCAGCGTGCGACGCTCCGGCGCGTTCCGCTCGGTGATGAACCCACGCTCCACGAGGTTCGCGGGGAACTGTATCACCGCGAAATGGTGCACCAGCGAGAGCATCTCGGCGATGCGCACACATTCGGTGAGCGACGTGAAATCGGCGGCATCGGGAGAGTGGGGGAAGCTGTTGGAGGAGATGCCGTAGAAGGCGATGCGCCCGCGTTCAACCTCCGTTTCGAGATGGGCGAAGGCGTTGCCGATGCGCCGATAGTACTCCGCGCGCGCATCGGCAAGGGGCACGCCCCGCGCCGCCGCCCAGTTGAGATAGTACTCGGGATTGTGCAGCAACACACCGTCGATGCACGGCATTGCAAGCCGTTCGAGCGAGCGCGTGATCTGATCGTGCAGAAACTCCGGCGCGATCGAATGCCAGAGCCCCGCACCGTACTCCACGACCTCCGGGAAACCGCTCCCCGCCTCCGCGCGCTCGCGTGCCGCCCGCTGGTTGCTCCCCTGGATGTAGCCCACCGTCGTCACCACGACCAGCTCCCGGCGAGCGAGCGCGCGGTCGGCC
>CAZJYH010000183.1:7306-8570 GCA_964549365.1 uncultured Alphaproteobacteria bacterium | reverse complement strand
CGGTGGGGTGATCCTTTCCGAGCTGCACTTCGGCCGCGATTCGATCGCCGGCATCATGATAACGTTGATGAATCTTGTGCGGCAGGGCGGGACGCTCTCCGAACTGCGCGCCGCGCTCCCCACGTACCACATCGTCAAGCGAAAGGCCGCGCTGGCCCACGGTGATTCACCGTCCGACACGCTGGCGCGCATCGCCGCGTCGGAGCATGGCGCGCTCGGCGTGCGCACCGACGACGGCCTGCGGCTGGACTTCGAGACCTCCTGGGTGCACATGCGCGCCTCGAACACGGAGCCGATCGTGCGCGTGATCGCCGAGGCACCGCGCCGCGAGGAGGCCGAGGCTCTGGCCGACCGCTATCTTGAATTGATCGGCGCGCGATCGTAAGTTGCGCCCTCCGGTTCTTCCACGTACGATCGACTCTCTCTCCGGCACTTCCATCGTCGCGGTAGCGGCTTGCGCGCATCGTCTCCAGTCGGCGATGTGCACGGCCGTATGCATTCGTGTCCGCAGCGTTGTTGTTTCTGTTCTCCGGCATAACCGACATCTCAATTATTCGGGAGTCATCATGCGTATGTCCCGTTGTACTCCGTTGCGTGCGTTGCGGTTCTGTGGGTGGGTTCTGATCCTCATTTGTGCGGTGGTTGCGCGCGCCGGCGCTCAGAGCCTCTCGACGATCTCCAATCAATTCGTCGGCGCCACGGTCGTGACCGACAATACATCGATGTACGGCGGCGGACAGTTCTCCGTCAGTGCCGGTGCGAAATACGGCGGCTACCTGTTCCTCTACAACTACACCTCGAACGTCGTCTTCCGCGTTACCACCCCGAACGGCGTGAAGTATTATACGAATGCCAAGGGGGCGCTCGGAGGGCAGCCGCTCGGCCCGGACAGGATGACGCCGATAGCGAACACCCCGTTCGACAGCGTGTATGTCGCCGCCGATCAGCTCGCAGTGATCTGGTACAACCTGAGCGGCTTCCGCATCACCATGCGCCTCTCGATCGAAACACCGGCCTCGGCATATGCCGGGGGCTCCGACGTATTGATCGCGTTCGAGTACGAGGCCCTGCCCAACTCCGGGAACATCCGGCTGGGCATCTTCATGATGCTCGACAACTACAACGGGCAGGCCGGCGGGGTCGGCGGAGCCGGCGACAAGGCCGCCTTCGTCACCGATCGGGGGTACTTCCCGACCGACCAGCCCGGCCGGGTCTTCATCGCCGGTCGCGACACCATGCCCACGTTCGCGCATACCGGCAACTT
>CAZJYH010000183.1:0-7296 GCA_964549365.1 uncultured Alphaproteobacteria bacterium | reverse complement strand
CATCAACACCGTCCTTCCGATTCATCGGCTCTCCGGAACATCGCACGAGGGTGCTGCGCTCACGCCTCCCGAGCTCTTCGCGGTCGGCAACTGGCGGCGCTTCCGGTTCCTCTCGTGGGACGTCGCCGATAGTGACGCCGCGAACGGCAACATCGGCGACTGTGCCTCGATCCTGCGCTGGGGCGATCTGCAGGGGAAGGGGAAGGTGGTCACCGCATTGGGCATGAACGACAAGGCCGGGGACGATGTGTACACCTGCCGCGACAACGCCATGTTCGTCGATGTCAGGACCACGCGCCTGACCGAGCAGGGGGCGAAGGGGGCTCCGTTCGTTCCCGATCCGATCGACGTGACGATGTGGGTGAGCAACACCGGTGACACGGCCATCAACGTGGCGATCGCTCCGCAGCAGCCGATCGGCGCCCCGGCCCCGCAGTGGCTGACGCTCGACGCGAGCACGCCCGCAACGCAGACGGCCGCCCTTGCGCCGCGTGCAACGAAACAACTTCGCTGGCGGCTTCGTGTCGCGGGGCTCAGTGATACCGTGTCGGCCAACATGAAGCTCAGCTTCCGTTACACTAGCGTCGGCGTGAGCGGTGCGCCGCGCTCGTTCAAGGAGGTGTGCGAGCCGATCATCACCGTCCGTCCGTTCAACGCCCGCCCGCCCGCGGCGAAGGACACGCTGGCGCCGGTGGTCCGGAAGGTCGATCGCACGTTCGGTCCCGAATATGGCGTGCGCCTCCTGCTCGCCGATCAACATCCCGGCTATGTGAACGACTCCGGTCTGGACAACTTCACCGTCTCGTCGAGCGGGAACGTGCAGGTGGAACTGGTGCAGGCGATCGTCAATTGCGATACCTCGAAGACCTCCGTCTACCGCGTGCGCCGGCTGGATTCCACGGCGTTCGGATGGGCCGTCTTCACCGTCACCGATTGTGCCGGCAACATCCGTACGGATTCCGTTCAGTTCGTCGCGCGGGTCACCGACTCGCATGCGCCCGTCATTCTGCGGAACAACGACGGACGGCTCAAGATGCGCTACCGGATCTATGACCGCCACGCCGGGTTCTACGACACGGGGATCGACTCGATCATCGTGAACACCGACGCGAGCTACAACTTCCGACTGGTGGATGTATCCCCGTATACGCGTTGCGACACGCTCGCCGACCTCCGTTTCGCGATCGCCGTGGTCGACAGCTCGCGCCCCGCGCGGTTCGTCATCACGATTCGCGATTGCTGGGGAAACATCGCCAACGACACCGTCGTCTACACGCCGGAGGTGCTCGGATTCGACGACGATGCTCCCGCATCCGAATCCGCGGTGCTCGCGATCGCCGGCCTGCGACCGCAGCCGGTGCCCGCCGGCACCGAGGCGACGCTGGATGTGCTGGTGCGAAACCATGATGGGGGTGCCCTGCGAGCGGAGGTGATTGCCGTCGACGGCCGGGTGATGACAAGCGATGCACTGCCGTCCGAGCTGTTCGGCTCGGGAAGCGCGACCGTCACGTTGCGTATGCCACGGGCGCCCGGCGTGTACCTGATCCGGGTGAGCAACTCGGCCGGAAGCGCGCGGCGCAAGGTGCTGGTGATACGATAGCCGGCCCGGCGAAACCCGGGATGATGATGGCACAAGCCGGTGCGCAGCGATTGTGCCGCGCACCGGCTCGGTATCCGGCATCAAAACCGATGCCGACGATGGCACCCCTCACGGCCCGACACGAACGCCGCACGGAGTTGCACACGTTCCCCCCAATGGAACGGAGATTCAACCATTGGCGGGAGATGAAGGATGGCCCTTGCGCTCCGGGAGATCATGGCGCTTGGAATGCTGCCGGGCATTGCCTCGGCGGCGGCGCGTGCGCTCGTCGAGAGCGGCGCCTCGTTCGAGGAGATCATCAACGCACCACCGGCCGACCTTGCATCCATCGGGCTTCGTCGTGCGGCGCTGACCGCCGTGCCGCTGCTGATCGGCTATGCCGATGCCGCCGACGCGCAGATCGAGCGTGCGGAACGCTTCGGCGGGCACATCGTTCATTTCTGGGGCGAGGCATATCCGCGGTGTCTTCGCGAGATCTACGCACCGCCGATCGTGCTCTATGTCTGGGGGGAGTTGTCGGAGGCGGACGAACACGCGGTGGCGGTTGTCGGCACGCGACACGCCACCATGTACGGACGGCTGGTTGCGGAGACGTATGCGCGCGAGTTCGCCCGTGCGGGCGTCACGGTGGTCAGTGGTCTTGCTCGTGGCATCGACTCGTTCGCGCACGTCGCCGCGCTGAAGGCCGGCGGACGGACGATCGCGGTGGTGGCGTCGGGACTGGATGAGATTCAGCCGGCGTACGCAGCGGAGCTTGCCGCCCGACTGCGGGGCCAGGGCGCCGTCATCACCGAGTATCCGTTCGGCGTGAAGGCGCTGCGCCCGTATTTCCCGCAACGCAACCGGATCATCAGTGGCATGGCCGCCGGTACGGTCGTTGTCGAGAGCGATGAGAAGGGCGGGGGGATGATCACGGCCGGATTCGCGCTCGATCAGAACCGCGAGGTGTTCGCTGTCCCCGGCACGATCAACGCCGAGAAGAGCCGCGGCACCAATCTGTTGATCCGCACCGATCGCGCCCGGCTCACGCAGACGCCGGCCGACGTGCTCGATCAACTCGGCTACCACGTCGCGGCGCCGGTGCAAGCGCCGGCGGATTCCGTCCCGGCCGCCCTCACCGCGTTCGAGCGATTGATCTACGACGGGCTGACCGCCGAGCCCCGGCACGTCGACGCGATCGGCGAGGCCGTCGGGCTTGCGCCGCAGGACGTGCTCGTGAGCCTGCTGGGGCTGGAGTTCAAGGGGCTGGTTCGGCAGATGGCGGGGCGGATGTTCCTGCGCGCATAGCACGCGCGCGTAGCGCGGCGCGCCGATCGCGTCGTGTTCTCATGGAGTTGACTCCGCGACCGGACGGGCGCCGCCGCTGTGCGCGCAGGCAGGATGATTGCGCGGCGCATGTGAGAACGAAGCGGGGCGCCCTGTGGCGCCCCGTGAACTTGTCCGGTGAAGTGGGACCGGCGGATCAGGCGATCGTGACGGCGGGCTCCAGGTAGACGTCCTGAATCGCGTTGAGCAGCGCGGCGCCGTCGGCCATCGGGCGCTGGAATGCCTTGCGTCCGCTGATCAGCCCGGTGCCGGCTGCGCGCTTGTTGATCACCGCCGTGCGCACCGCCTCGGCCAGATCGCCCGCGCCGGAGCTGGCGCCGCCGGAGTTGATCAGGCCGGCGCGGCCCATGTAGCAGTTCGCCACCTGATAGCGCGTCAGGTCGATCGGGTTCTCCGAAGTCAGAGCGCTGTACACGCTCGGGTGCGTCTTGCCGAACTTCAGCGCGTTGTAGCCGCCGTTGTTCTCCGGCATCTTCTGCTTGATGATGTCCGCCTGGATCGTCACGCCGAGATGGTTCGCCTGCCCCGTCAGATCGGCCGCCAGGTGGTAATCCTTGTCCCCCTTCACATTGAATGCCGGGTTGCGGAGGTAGCACCACAGGATGGTCGCCATGCCGAGTTCGTGCGCGTAGGCGAAGGCCTCGGCCACCTCGGTGATCTGCCGGGTGGACTCCTCGGAGCCGAAGTAGATGGTGGCGCCCACCGCCGCCGCGCCCATCTCGTAGGCCTGATCGATCGTGCCGAACATCACCTGATCGTACTTGTTCGGATAGGTGAGCAGCTCGTTGTGATTGATCTTCACGATGAACGGGATGTGATGCGCGTACTTCCGCGCCACCATGCCGAGCACCCCGAACGTGGAGGCCACCGCGTTGCATCCTCCCTCGATCGCCAGCTTCACGATGTTCCCCGGATCGAAGTAGACCGGGTTCGGAGCGAACGATGCGCCGGCCGCATGTTCGATTCCCTGGTCGACGGGAAGGATCGACAAGTATCCCGTGCCTGCCAGCCGTCCCGTGTTGAAGATCCACTGCAGGTTGCGGAGTACCCGAAAGTTTCGGTCGGACTGCACGAAAATGCGATCGACGAAATCCGGGCCGGGGAGGTGCAGGGTGTCCTTCGGGATGGTCGTGCTCGTGTGGTTGAGCAGCGTGTCGGCGTCGTTGCCGAGAAGCTCCTGAATGCGGTCGATCATGGCAGCCTGTGCGGGTTTGATGAGTCAGCGTCGTTTTGCGGATCGGCTGCAAATCTAGCGGCGAGCGCCGCATGAGACAACAGCGATTGCGGCTTCTCACATTCCGGAGACAAGAACGCCCCGGCCTGAGATATACAGGCCGGGGCGTGCGTTCCTGACGGTTTCCCGCATTCGCCACCGACGGCGATTGGCGGAAATCTTCTTACAGCCTTGCCTTCGCGGTGCTCACCATGCGGGCCAGCTCGGCCTGCTGCGACGAGGTCAGAAGTGTTGCAAGCTGCGCATCCTGACGGGCGACGATCGGGGCGAGCTGCGCGTTGATCTGCATGATCCGGCGCATCCGCGGGGCCGCTTCCTTCTCCGCCATGTTGTCATCGAAGTCCGGACGCTGCCGCACCGAGCGGTATTCGGACCAGAGGCGGGCACGCTCGGCCTGCAGGGTTGCCACCTCGGTGTTCATTGCCGCGACCTTCGCCTTCTGCTCGGCGTTCAACGTCATCTTGCTCGAAAGGATGATCGCGCTCGGCGCGACCGGCTGCTTGCTCTCGGTGCCCGGCAGAACGCGGCGGGCCTTCGAGGCGCATGACGTTCCGGTCTGAGCGAAGCTGGCGGTAACACCGGCTACGAGGAGGCCAGCTACGACGAACGCGCGAGTTACAAACTTCATGGACATCTTGGTCTTGCTCCAGTGTTTGATTGAGAGTCTCTATGTGCTGGTGCCGCCCCGCACGGACAGAGAAGAAGCGGCATCATTTGTTTCACGGGCTCTGTGACCCCGGCCTGCCAACGGAAGTTTAAGCGGCTATCAACTTTTTTTTTTCATCAGGAGGTCGTCCGATCCGCGGCATCCGGTAGTTTCGCGGATCAAAAACTCTCTACGCCAATGAAAGCACTCGGCCCGAAGAAGAACTTCCTCGCGATCGGCAAGGAACACTCCTCCCTGCAGGACTCCGCCGTCGCCATCGTATCGGCTCCATACGAGCATACCGTCAGCTACGGCGGTGGGACCGCGCATGGGCCGCACGGGATTGTCGCCGCGTCGGCGTTTGTCGAGTTCTATGACGACGAGTTCGAGCGCGAGTTGTGTTTCGAGCAGGGGATCGCCACGCTGGAACCGATCGAGTTCGGCAAGCGGAGCGGGCGCAAGGCGCTGGATCTGATCCAGGAGCAGGTGAGCGGGCTGTTGGAGATGGGGAAGTTCGTGGTGACGCTCGGCGGGGAGCACACGATCGCGACCGCGCCGATCCTCGCGCATCTCGAACGCTATCCCGCGATGAGCCTTCTGCACTTCGATGCGCACTCCGATCTGCGCGACACGTACGAGGGGAGCAAGTACTCGCACGCGTGCTTCGCGGCGCGCGTGGCCGAGACCCTCGATCCCGCGAGGATCACGCAGGTGGGCATCCGCGCGCAGTGCCGCGAGGAGGCGGAGTTCATCCGCGAACGCGGTGTGCACACGTTTTACGCCAACGCCATCCGGCGCGGCGTGCACGGCGGCTACTGGCAGAAGTCCGTTGTCGACACGCTGGGGAGTGAGGTGTATGTGACGTTCGATGTGGACTACTTCGATCCGTGCGTGATGCCGTCGACCGGCACGCCGGAGCCGGACGGATTCCACTACTCCGAGACGCTGGATCTGTTCCGCGCGTTGATCCGTTCGGGGCGCAAGATCGTCGGGTTCGATGTGGTGGAGCTTGCTCCGGTCAAGGGCCTGACGCACCCGGACCTGCTCACGGCGCGGCTCGTGTACAAGATGCTCAACTATGCGTTCGCCGAGCGGGTGCCGGCGTACCCGCGCCTCGACGCGTTGGAGATCGCGGCTTCGCCGGCCCGGCCCGCGAAGCGTTCCGCCGCGCCGAAGGCGAGGGCGAAGAAGTCCGGCGCGCGCCGGCGATAGGCGGTGCCGAATGGGTCTCGCTACCGAGCCGTTTGCTCGGCGCGTTCGCGAAGCGCCGCAACGATCGCCGGGAGCACACTGCCGCTGGCGCCGCGAAAGACCTCGTGTGCATACGGTGTCAGCGGCGTCTCGTCCGGGTTGATCTCCACCAGGTAGGCGCCGTGTTCGCGCGCGAGCATCGGGAGCCCCGCCGCGGGATAGACCACCGCCGACGTGCCGATCGAGAAGAAGACGCCGGCGTCCTTCGAGCGGCGTTCGGCCAGCGCCATGGCGTCGGGGGGGAGAAACTCGCCGAACCATACGATGTCCGGCCGGATGTTGCCGCCGCACGCGCATACCGGCACCTCGTGCACGTGCAGCAGGGCCTCCTCGTCGTACCGCCTGCGGCATTGCTGGCAGAAGTTCCGGCGCATGTTTCCGTGCAGTTCTATCACCTCCGTCGAACCGGCTGCCGTGTGCAGACCGTCGATGTTCTGCGTGACCACGCTCACGTGCCGCACCAGATCCTCCATCTCCACAAGCGCCCGATGGCCGGCATTCGGTTCGGCCCCCAGCATCACCTCGCGCCGCGCCTGATACCATTCCCACACCATCTGCGGGTTCGCGAGGAACGCCTCCACGTTTGCAAGCTCCTCCGGCTTGAACCTGGACCAGAGCCCGTCCTTCGCGCGAAAGGTTGCCACGCCGCTCTCGGCCGAGACGCCGGCGCCGGTAAACGCGACCACGTATCGGGCGTTCGCAAGCCTGTCGATGAGCGTTCGTGAGATCTCCATCATCCGTTCCGAGTCATTGTTCCCGTGTCGATGGCCGGTTCCCCCGGTACTCCGGGTGTTGTCGTCATCCCTTGGAAGCGCGATCGCGCACCGCCTTCTCGAGCACAGCCACCGTGGCGCGCGCGGTGTCGTCCCAGGTCAGCGACTGCGCGAACCGCAGCGCGTTCTCGGCAAGCCGTTCGCGCAGGGCGGCGTCCTGCAACACGCGCAGAAGCTGGCGCTCGAGCGTGTCGATGTCGCCGTATGGGTAGAGCATGCCCGTCACTTCATGGCGCACCGAATCGCGCAGGCCGGGGCTGTCGGCCGCGATCGCGGGTGTGCCGCACGCGTTGGCCTCCACGTTCACGATCCCCCAGCCCTCCTTCATCGAAGGGTTCACCACAACCCACAGCTCCTGCAGCAGACGTAACTTTTCCTCCTCGCTCACGAACCCGGTGAAGCGCGTGGCATCGGCCACACCCAGTTCCGCGGCGAGCGCTTCCAACGCCGGCTGGAAATCGCCGCG
>CAZJYH010000182.1:2821-8582 GCA_964549365.1 uncultured Alphaproteobacteria bacterium | reverse complement strand
ATCCGGTTTGCTTCACGCCGACGCACACCAGCACGGATGCGCTCGATCTGCTCCTCGGTGTACTCCTTCGGATCGAAACGAATGCCCCCCTTGGCCCCGCCGAACGGAACGTCGACGATGGCGCACTTGTAGGTCATCAGCGCGGCAAGTGCCATCACCTCATCCTCGGTGACGTGCTCGGCATAACGAATGCCTCCCTTGGTCGGCAGACGGTGATGCGAGTGCTGCACACGCCACCCGGTGAACACCTGAATGTCGTTGTTGATGCGGACGGGGAACCGCACCATGTAGACCGAATTGCAGACCTTGATCTGGTCCAGCAAACCGCGCGGATAGTCCACCGCCGCGGCGGCGCGCTCGAAGTTCCGCTCCACCGTCTGGTAGAACGTCGGCTCGGCCGCTACCGTCTGCGTCTTCTTCGCGGCCTTGCCGTTGGCGGCAGCCTTCGATGCGCCGGAGCGGGCGATGACCTTGTTGTCAGATGCCATATCCGTTACTGATGAGATTGTTGATGTATGCCCTCAGGTATGATCGAAATCAGGACATGAAGAACTCGAAGATCTCGCGGGCGAGACGCTCCGAGGAGACCGCTTCGAGCGGGTGAGGAGTATCCGGAAGCACGAGAAAGCTGCCGCTCGGCAGCGCACGATACGCGGCGACGCTTTCCTCCACGCTCACCATGCGGTCGTGATCGCCCACCGCGATGCGCACGCGGCTGGTGACCTCGCGAAGGTCATCGAGGGTCAGCTCGTTGCTTCCTCCGAGATTCCGCATCATGTCGGCCGTTCGTGCAAGCACCTCGCGCCAGTCGCCCGGAGCATGGCGCTCGCGCAATTGCGTGGCGAACTTCGGCACCTTCGCCTCGATCGCGTCGGGGTTCAGCATCCCCGCCTCCTTCTCCGACGTGGCAGGGTCCCACGCGAACTTCGTCGCCAGCGTGAAGACGCCGCCGATCAGCTCGGGAGCCGTGCGCGCGGCGTGCAGGGCAACATAGCCCCCCATGCTGTAGCCGAAGATGTCGACGCCTTCGAGCGAGCGCTCGACGATCCAGGCGCGCAGAGTCTCCGAGAACATCGCGATGCTGAACGGTCCCGCAGGCATCGGCGCGCCGCCGTGCCCGGGGAAGTCGAACCGATGCGCCTCGAAGCCGTACCCGGAGGAGTCGACGCCGAGCAGCTCGATCAGCGGGTCGAATCCCTGCGCCGAGCCGAGCGCACCGTGCAGCAACAGAAGTGGGCGTCGCGAACTGGACATCATAACAATGGAAGAGGGGCACATCGTGCCCCTCACAGCCGTTTTGTTCCTACAGGTTACCGCGGGCGGCTTGATCGCGCTCGATCGCCTCGAACAGCGCCTTGAAGTTCCCCTTGCCGAACGACTCACCGCCTCGGCGCTGGATGATTTCGTAGAAGAGCGTCGGACGATCTTCCACCGGCTTGGTGAAGATCTGAAGCATGTACCCCTTGTCGTCGCGGTCGACCAGGATGTTCAACCGGCGCAGATCCTCCACCTGCTCGTCGATCGCGCCGACGCGCTCGAGGAGATCGTCGTAGTAGGTCTCCGGCACCGTGATGAACTCGACGCCGTTGGCGCGAAGCTGCGAGATCGTCTCCAGGATGTTCGCGGACTCCATCGCGATGTGCTGTACGCCGGCCCCCTTGTAGAACTGCACGTACTCCTCGATCTGCGAGCGCTTCAACCCCTCGGCCGGTTCGTTGATCGGGAACTTCACCCACTTGTTCTCGTTGGCCACCACGGTGCTGCGAAGCGCGCTGTATTCGGTGGAGATGTCCTTGTCGTCGAAGGAGACGAAGCGGGAGAACCCGAACACGTCGCGGTAGAAATTGACCGTGTCCTCCATCTTGTTCCAATCCACATTTCCAACGATGTGGTCCACGTGCTTCAGGCCGCAGGAAACGGCCAGCGGATCGGCGCCCGCCGCGTAGCGCTCGACGAAGTTCGGCAGGAAGAAGCCGGCATACTCGCCGCGCTCGACGAACGAGTGCACGGTGTCGCCGTAGGTGGCGATGGTGGCCGTGCGCACGGTTCCGTTATGATCGCTCGTCTCGGCCGGCTCCGCAACGCCGCTCGCGCCGCGCCCGGTGGTGATGCGATAGGCTTCGTCGGCATCGTTCACCTCGAACGCGATATCGCGCACGCCGTCGCCGTGCTTCTTGATGTGATCGGAGATCGGGGACTCCGGATGGATGGGCGTGGTCAGCACCAGACGAATCTTCCCCTGTTGCATCAGGTACGATGCGCGATCGCGAACGCCGGTCTCGGGGCCGAGATACCCGCGCAGCTCGAAGCCGAGCGCGCGACGGTAAAAGTAGGCGGCCTGCTTGGCGTTGCCGACGTAGAATTCAATGTGATGAATCCCCTTGATCGCGAAGAGGTCACGCGCCTGTTCGGCCGTTCGGAGTTGTTCTGCAGTTTCCATGGCGATAGCCTCAGATTGAACATGACAGGCGGAAGCCGGCGCGCCACGGCAATATGCCCGGCGTCCGCGCTCCCGTGTCCCGCTTCCCTTTATTCTATTTCTCTTCCTTCACATCCTCGCCCAGCACCGCCGTGAGCGCCTCGATGCACCGGTGGTTCTGCTCCATCGTGCCGGTGGAGATGCGCAGGCAGTACGGCAACCCGAACGCGGAGAGCGGCCGGGTGATGACGCCGCGCTTCAACAGGCCGTTGAAGATGCGCTCGACGCGTTCGGATGTGTCGAAGTCGATCATGACGAAGTTCGCCAGGCTCGGGACGAACTTGAGCCCCATGCGCTCCAACTCCGTGTGGAAGTAGAGCAGCGACTCACGGTTCAGATCCACGGTGGCGCGGATGAACTCGGCGTCGGCCATCGCCGCCAGCCCCGCGGCCGTCGCAGGGGTGCTCGGCTCGAACGGCAGCTTCACCTTCATCAGCTTCGCGATGATGTCCGAGTGCGCCATGCCGTAACCGATGCGGATGCCGGCCAGGCCGTGCGCCTTCGAGAACGTGCGGCAGGTGAGGACGTTGTCCCACCGGTAATGCATCGAGTCCGGATAGTCGGGCCAGCCGTCGGCGTACTCGAAGTATGCCTCATCCAGAATCACCAGCACGCGCTCCGGCACTCGCGCCATGAAGCGCTCCAGATCGGCGGTGGTAACCGAGGTCCCGGTCGGATTGTTCGGGTTGGCGATGTAGATGATCTTGGTGTGATCGTTGATCTTCGCGGCGATCGCGGCGAGATCGTAGCCGTAGCTCTTCAGCGGCGTGTAATGCGTCTTCACGCCCGACGCGTGCGCCAACACCTGGAACCCGACGAACGTCCCCTCGCTGGAGATCATCTCGTCTGCCGGCTCGAGGAACGTGCGCATCGCCGTGGCGATGATGGACTCCGAACCGGAGCCGCATATCACGTTCTCCGGGCGCACCACGAACCTGTCGGCGAGCGCATAACGAAGCGCGCGGCCGGCATCGGGATACACCGGAAGTGAGTCGAGCGAGTTGATGATGGCCTGAACGGCGAGCGGCGATGCACCCAGAGGGTTCTCGTTGGAGGCGAGCTTGATCGAGCCTGTGATACCAAGATCCCGTTCAACTTCTGCGACTGATTTCCCAGGTTGATACGGCTTAAGCGAGGCGATGTGCGAAGGGACGGAAATCATCTATGATAACTCTCGCCAGGGTAGAGAAGGCGCAGGGTCTGTACGGTTTAGGGGAGCGAAAATAGCAAACATGTACGGGAATCCAAGGTAGAGCGGCCCGCTGCAATACTTTTGAACGCGCACGGCACGGCGCGCCGTCCCCCCGGTCGGGCTGGAACGCTTGCCCCGCAAGGCCCATCGGGCGATCGACGAGGCACGGCATGGAGTTCGGCGCGCGGCTCCCACGCCGCAGGCCCCTCGTGCGCGTACCGCTCCGACCGCCGAGATCACGTCGGCCGCATGCGTCATCACGCCGTGCGGACCTGCCCTGAACGGCGGCGCGGCGTTCGAGAAACGAGAGCCCGAAGAGGGGGGCCGCCGACGCAATCACCATGAACGGAACGTCGCGAGGAAGGAGCCGCGCCGGCATCGCATGCGCCCGGCGATATGGGTAGTTCGCGCTGAGGCGTCAGACGCGAACCTTCCTCCCTGAAACCCTTACGGAGCAAGGGTTTCGGCCGGATCTACGCCCGAAATTCCCCTTGGCGATTCGATGGGTTTTGGGTAGATTGCGGTCGCCTGTTCGATCGGCGTCTCCCCTGTCGAACGGGCCTGTGCGAAACCACCGACAACCACGAAACGAGCATCATCATGCAACTCGAAACCGTCGACTCAACGGCAATCCACGCCATCGGCTACAACGCCGAAACGCGCACGCTCGAGATCATCTTCACCGGCGGCGGGATCTACCACTTCGCCGGTGTTCCGGCTCCGCTGTATCGCAGAATGAAGAGCGCCGCCTCGCTCGGCACGTTCTTTCAGGAGAACGTGCGCGGGCGCTTCCGCTTCAGCCGCATCGACCCGCCTCGGCGCCGCGCATCGCGGCAGCTCGCGATGCCGGGCGTCTGAGGAGGAGGCCGCAAGGCGTAACAAGATTTGGAGCCGGCCGACGTCGAACGCGTCGGCCGGCCCAGTTTTGTAGCTTTGCTCTCGCCTCGCATCATTCGAGACACGGAACCATGGCACGATCGTTCGACATCCCGATCTACTTCCGCTCGCCGATCATCTCGGCGGTCAAGGCTGCCCGCAAGGCCGCCGACCCCCGGAAGCGCGATCTCTCCCCCACCATTCTGGATTTCGGCCCGATTCGCTTCCGCATCGCCCGGCACTTCGGGTTCTGCTTCGGCGTGGAGAACGCCATCGAGATCGCCTACCGGGCGCTCGAGCAGAATCCGGAGAAGCGCATCTTCCTTCTGTCGGAGATGATCCACAATCCGCACGTCAACACCGATCTCGTCTCGCGCGGCGTTCGGTTCATCATGACGCCGGCCGGCGAGCAGCTGACGGCGTGGGACGATCTCACCGCTGAGGACATCGTGATCGTCCCGGCGTTCGGCACCACGCTCGACATCCAGCGGGAGCTTTCCGAGCGCGGCATCGATCCATATCGGTGGGATACCACCTGCCCCTTCGTCGAGAAGGTCTGGAACCGCAGCCGAACGCTCGGGGAACGGGAATGCACGGTGGTGATCCACGGCAAACGAACGCACGAGGAGACGCGCGCCACCTTCTCGCATGCGAGCGCCGACGCCCCGGCCGTGGTGGTGCAGAACATGGCCGAGACCGAGCGGCTGGCCGCGATCATCACCGGAGCCGAGCCGATCGAACGGTTCGGCGAGTGGTTCGCCGACCAGTGCTCCGACGGCTTCGATCCGGCGCAGCACCTGGCGAGGATCGGCGTGGTGAACCAGACCACGATGCTCGCGAGCGAGACCCAGGCCATCGCCGATCGTCTGCGCGATGCGATGATCGAGCGTTACGGCGCCGACGCCGTCGGCGATCACTTCGCGGACACACGCGACACGCTCTGCTACGCGACGAACGAGAACCAGAGCGCCACGCAGGCGCTGATCGAGTCAGGCGGCACGCTGGCGATCGTCGTGGGGGGATACAACAGCTCCAACACGTCGCACCTGGTGGAGCTGTGCGAGGAGCGGATGCCGACGTACTTCATCAGGGACGCCGCGGAGATCGCGGGCCCGGATGCGATCGATCACTTCGATATGCGGACCCACGCCATGCGTCGCACGGAGGGCTGGCTGCCGCATGTCGCCGGCGAGGCGCTCGACATCGTGCTCACC
>CAZJYH010000182.1:0-2811 GCA_964549365.1 uncultured Alphaproteobacteria bacterium | reverse complement strand
GGGCCTCGTGCCCGGATGCATTGGTCGATGAAGTGATCGAGAAGATCGTGGCCTTCTTCCCGGACGCGCGGAGCGTAGAGGATGTGGTTCGCGAAGTTGTGGCGTGAGGTTCGGCGCGATCATCGTGCTGTTGGAGTGGCCTCGGTGATTCTTCCGGCATGATGCTCTCGCCGGGAATCGCATGCGTGCTGCCGTGCATCGAAGTTTCCGTGGGCGCGCCGCCGGTCCACCATCAGCCCATCAGCCTGATCATCCCTTTGAACAGGAGCGCTTCGTCGACCGACGGCACGGGCGCCCATGACCAGAGACGCCGCAGCACCTCGGCATCGCCGCCGGTGATGATCACGTGCGGGGCAAGGCGGCCGAAGGCCGTCATGGCGAGCTCGTGGGCGATGGCCTCGGCGGCACGCGCGGTGCCGAGCAGCACGCCGTTGGCAACGGATCCGAGGGTGGTAAGCGCGGGAAGGCGAACGGCATCGTGGAGATCGACGAGCGGAAGCGCGGGGATGCGGGCATGAAGCCCCTCGGCGGCGGTCGCGAACCCGGGCATGATGGCGCCCCAGTACGGACGCCCCCCGACGATCGCGTCGACGGTGACCGCGGTGCCGCAGGAGATGACGACCGCATCGAGCCCCAGCCCATACAGGTTCAGCACGCGGTCAAGCCCCAGCGTCGACGGCGTATCGTAGCTGTAGCCGACGAACGCCGCGACGTCGTCCGCACCGAGCAGCCGCAATTCCGGGCGCCCCCCCAACGCTGCGGTCACCGGCACGCTCAGCTCATGCCCGACCGGCGCACAGACGATCGGCCCTTCGAACGCGGCCGCTGCCTGGAGGAACGTGCCGACGCGGTCGTATGCCGTCACTGCAAGCCCACCGTCGGCGGCGAGCATGGCGGTCTTGATCCGCGTGTTCCCGATCTCGACAAACAGCGCGGCGTTGTTCACGGCATTCTCCGGCCGGCGAAGCAGGCAGGGTCGAGTTTCGGTGCGGCGGCCGATGCAGGGTACACGGTCATTCGTGCGCCCCGGGCTCGATCGTGCGCCCGCTCCGCTCCGCATGGCCGAGCGGCCCGCGACGCGGCCCTGACTGCAGTCCGAGCTTCGAACGGAAGGCCTCCAGCCAGGCGCCGAGCGCCGAGATGATGACCGCCACTTCGTTGAGAGGCCGCTGCACCGAGGTCTGGAGATTGTCCACGAAGCTCAGCGTGTTCACCACGATGTTCTTTGCGCCGTGCACCACCTCGGTCGCATCGGTGGTGACGTCCTTGACGTTGCCGACGATCCCCTCGACCTGATCGAGTTGCCCGTTCACCCGATCCATCGTCGTCTGCATCTTCCCGACGATGCCTTCGAGATTCGTGATCGTCCCCTGCAGCCCCGTCCGAAGTGAGGAGATCTCCCCGATCAACGTCTGGAGCCCGGATGTCACCGCACCCAGCAGGCTTTTGGTGCTCCGGATGAACACGATCAGGTATACGAAGACCCCGCCGAGCGCGAGCAGCGCCACCGACGCCGAGATATAGAGCAGCATTTCCATGGTGGGGTCACCCCTCCCCTGTATAGTGGACCGGGCCCGAGGACCGGTTGAATACGAAGATATGAGGCCCGTGGCTCGCGAAAATCGTCGCGGGCAACGGGCCCTGAATGATCGTGCGGGCCGATGCCGTCGGCACGGCCGACGGCTCCGGCGACGCGTGAGATCGAGGCTTACGACAGGTGCGGCGGTCCCTGCGAACGAAGCTCATCCTTGAACGCTTCGGTCCCCGCGCGCGCCGCGTCGGCGAGCTTCGTGGCGCCCGTGCGGACATCGGAAGCGACCTTGCCTCCGGCGTTGGCAACCTTGGCCCGCGCCTCGTTGACGATCTTCTCCGCGTCGGTCAGAAGCGTCGACGCCTTCGTGCGTGCGTCGTCGATGATGCTCTCGGCACGGCTGCGCCCCTCGTTGATGATCTCGCGCGAACGCTCGTTCGCCGTGTTCAGAACGTCACCGGCCTTGTCGATGTATTTGTTGGTGACGTCCGAAAGCTCGGAGCGAAGCTCGCGACCACTCTTTGGAGCGAACAATAACGCCAGCGACGCGCCGATCGCGCCGCCTGTCAACAGGCCGATCAGCATGCCCTTGCTGAACCCGCTCGATTCTCCCGCTTCATACTGTGACATGATGTCCCTCCATTCTTTGATGTCGTGTAAGAGCGATGCGCCTCGCGCACACCGCGAGAAGTATAGGGATTGACGCCGCAGGCGCCAAACAAAAAATCTCGAAGATGGCTCCCTCCCCTTCCGATGCCCCTACGCCGCCGGCCTGGATTCGTTGCACGGCCACGATACGATCGCGTGGTATCGGCGGAAGCGGGGCCCGGCTGCAGGCAGTAGTACCGGAAGCCCGTCACGCAGACGTGCGAGCATCGTCGTACGTGTACACTTCCGCCGAAGACATCGAGTAACACCTCGTGCCGTGGCGAGTGTGTGCAACCTGCGCATCCACGATTCGACATTCCGGTTTCAAGACGAAGGGAACAACGACATGCACGCAGCCGCGTATCCGACAACCGAACTTCCTCCACGAACCGAAGGCATCGCACAGACGCCTTCCTCCGGCACTTCCACGGCACGGCTGCTACGCGATGTGCTCGACAACGGCGCACGCGGCGTTCTGCGCGGCGGAGCGGCGTTCCTCGGATGTTTCTCGATCGCGAACGTTGCCGGCTCGCTTGCGCGGTCCGGTTTCGACGCCAACATCTGGTGGCTGGACATGAGCGCGATCACGGTGCACGCCGAGGGTCCGATCCTCGCGACGATCGGCCTTGCAC
>CAZJYH010000181.1:6649-8587 GCA_964549365.1 uncultured Alphaproteobacteria bacterium | reverse complement strand
CTGGGCATCCGTACGCGCCGTCGCATCGCGCGGATACTGGAGCGGTTCCCGTCCATCGGCCTGGTTCCGGTGGACGTCGCCGCAACGCTCGTCGGGTTCATGATCGGCTCCACCATCAAGTTCGGCGGGCCGTTCATCTATCCGGATTATGCGTTCCCGCTGGTGCTGATCCTGCCGTCGCTGATCTTCATCGTCGCGCTCGGTCTGACCGGCGGGTATACCTCGGACGACCGCACGCCGTCGCGAGCGTTGCTGGGGATCATGCTCGGCTTCTTCGTGCTCAGCTCGCTGCCGTACTTCTTCAAATCGTACGCGTTCAGTCGCGGAGTCGTGCTGGTGACCACCGGCGTGGTGGCGTTTGTGGGCGTGACCGCGCGATTCGCGTGGCTGCTGTATCGGCGCGTGTTCGGGGCCGAGTCCGTTCGCCGTGTCGCGTTTCTCACCCGGCACGCGATCAACTCCGAGACGCGCCGAGCGGTGCGCCGGATGTTCCTGGCGCGGCCCGTCGCGGTTGTCGGGACCATCGTGCCGACGTTCTCCGATACCGTGTCGGTGGGGGAGGAGGCGCTGGGAACGGTGGAGAACATCGGCAAGATCGTGCGCGAGTTCCATCTGACCGACATCCTCGTGCTCGACTCCTCGCTCAGCTACGGCGAGGTGCTCAGCGCCATGGAGCACACCTCGAAGCAGCCGGTCCGCTACCACATCGTGCACGGTTCGCTCGAAGAGAGCGGCGAGGTGATGGCGCCGCCTCCGTCGGCCGCCGCGGCGATGGGACGCGACCGACGGCACGGCGTGCACGTGTTGCGCGGAGTCCGTGACAGGTTTGTTGCGGCCATGATTCTATTTATGGCGCCCGTTGTATATTTGACCACCCGAAACGCCGGCGCGCACGTGCGCAGGGTGTGGGAGGTGTTCGTTGGCAAGCGCCCCCTGGTAGGTGCCGCACAGGGTCCGGTTCCCGGAATGCTGGAGCCGATGTTCTCGATGATGGCGCTGTACCACGGTGGGGCGTTGAGCCAGCGGGAGATTGCGCAGATCGAGAGCTTTTACAACGCCAACCAATCCTTCCTTCTCGATTGCGAGATCATCGTAGCGGTTCTGAGGCATCGCAGCCTTCCGTCGGGACTCGATGCCGTTGCCGACAAGGGGAGCCGGTTGCCCGGATGACCGCCGGAAGCGATCGGCGGCGGATTCAATGACGGATTCAGCGTAGTACAACCGAACATGCGGGCAGGCCGGCTGCGCACCCCAGTGTAGTTTACCCCGGTGCCCGTTCCAATTGCGTGAAGCTCGAACCCTGCAAACTTCTTCGATGCTTCCGCGCAGATTATCGCGTGAGAGAGGGGAAGCGATTCCATCATGGCCAAGTACGTTCTGGAATTTGAACGTCCCATCATCGAACTGGAGGAAAAGATCGCAGAGATGCGCTCGATGTCCGATCAGCTCGATATCGGTGACGAAATTGAGGTCCTCGAGCAGAAAGTGGAGCGCCTTCGCGGCAGCATCTACGAACAGCTCACCCGTTGGCAACGCGTGCAGCTTGCGCGCCATCCGGACCGCCCATACACACTCGACTACATCGCGCTCATCTGCGAGGATTTCGTTGAACTGCACGGCGATCGTGCCAACGGCGACGACAAGGCCATCGTTGGCGGGCTGGCGCGCATCGACGGCATCTCCATGGTGTTGATCGGCCAGCAGAAGGGGCACGACACCAAGGAGAATCTGGAGCGCAACTTCGGCATGCCGAACCCCGAGGGGTATCGCAAGGCGTTGCGGCTCATGAAGCAAGCCGAGAAGTTCGGGCTGCCGATCATCACCCTCGTGGACACGCCCGGCGCCGACCCGACCCTGCCCTCCGAGGAGCGAGGGCAGGCACTTGCCATCGCCACGAACCTGCTGGAGATGGCGCGGCTGCGGACCCCTATCATCACG
>CAZJYH010000181.1:1136-6639 GCA_964549365.1 uncultured Alphaproteobacteria bacterium | reverse complement strand
ATGGCCGAGAAGTTTTCACTTCCCGTCGTCACTCTCATCGACACTTCCGGCGCATATCCCGGCATCGAAGCCGAGGAGCATGGGCAGGCCGAGGCGATCGCGCGCAACCTGATCGAGATGGCGCGCCTTCGCACTCCGATCATCAACATCGTGATCGGCGAGGGTGCTTCCGGCGGGGCGCTGGGCATCGGCATGGGTGACCGGTTTCTGATGATGGAGAACTCCTGGTTCTCCGTGATATCGCCGGAATCCTGCTCCAGCATCCTTTGGAAGAGTTGGGATTACAAGGAACAGGCCGCCGAGGCGCTGCGCCTGACCGCCGGCGATCTGGTGGAGATGGGAATCGCCGACGCGATCATACCGGAACCGGTTGGGGGGGCACATCGGTTTCCGGCCGACGCCGGCGAACGTTTGAAAGCGGCGCTCGTGGCCGCATTGCGCGAGGCGATGGAGGTGCCGATCGACGTGCTGCTTGCACGGCGTCATCAGCGCTACGCCTCGATCGGGGTGTGGGATGTTGCCGATTGACGGCGGCATGTGCCGGGGCTTGGGGACCCACGTTTCAGGGGACAGGCGCGATCGCGGATGCACGGTGTTGGCACCCGACCGCCTGAACATCACGTGCAGATGCCAACACCTATTTCAAGGGGATAACTGATTATGGGATCATCGGATCAAATGGGCGGCGACGACCAGGGAAAGACCTGGCGCGGCCGTGGTGAGCGCGGCGAGGGGGAGTCCGCGCGCGGTGGTGGAGGCACCGACGGACGGTGGGAGCCCGTGCTTCGCGGGCGTACCCGGTCGGCCGGCGGTGAAGGGCCCAGATCACAGGGCGATGCCGGCAGGCCGCGACCGGAAGGTGGTGACCGGCCCGGACCGGAGGGGAGTGAGCGCCCGAGGCCGGATGCCGCACGCTTCGAAGGGCGCCGGCCGGACGAAGGACGTCGCGATATGCCGACCTTCCGCGAGCGACGCGGCGCGCCGCGCGATGCCGAGGGGCGCCGCGAAGGGGGTGACCGTCCGCTCGGCGAGCGACCGCCGGGTCCGCGCAGGGATGGACCGGAGAGGGATTTCGGTCCGCGGCGTGAGGGGCCTGAGCGCGATTTCGGCCCACGACGCGAGGGGCCGGCGCGAGAGTTCGGTCCGCGCCGTGAAGGGGGTGACCGTGGATTCCCACCGCGACAGGATTCAGGCGATCGAGGATTTCCGCGCCGCGATGCCGGCGAAGGCCGTTCGTTCGGTCCGCGCCGCGAGGGGCCGGAGAGAGAGTTTGGTCCGCGCCGTGAAGGGGGTGACCGTGGATTCCCACCGCGTCAGGATTCAGGCGATCGAGGATTTCCGCGCCGTGATGGGGGCGAAGGCCGTTCCTTCGGCCCGCGCCGCGAAGGGTTCGGCGGTTCGGACCGTCGTGATGACTCCGGCGGCCGTGAAGGTTTTGCCCGTCGCGAGGGGGCCGATCGCCGTCCTCCCGGGGAAGGCTTTGGCCGTCGCGAGGGATTCGAACGCCGTCCGCCGTCAGGTGATCGCGGTGAGAGCTTCGGGCGTCCTCCGGGGGGGGATCGCCGCGAAGGGTTCGATCGCCGTGAGGGGGGCGATCGCCGTGAAGGAGGGGGCTTCGAGCATCGGGAAGGACCGCCGCGCCGCCGCGATTTCGGCGGTGGGCGTGAGGGTGGAGGCGGCGGGCGCGATTTCGGCCCGCGCCGTGAGGGGCGGCCGGTGGGCGAGCGCGGCGACGCCGTGCGCGACGAAAGCGTCTCGACGGACGATCGTGGGCGCGGCGGCGATCGCAGGGGCGGACGCGCGCCGATGTACATGCCCACCCGCGGCGGTGCATCGCGCGGCCGGTACGGCTCGCGTTCGCACGATCGTCCGCTGCCGAAGAAGAAGAAGAAAGTGCGCGTCTACTTCCATCAGGCGCTGACACGCATCCTGTTGCCGAAGCTGCTGGTGAAGGCCCGGTACATGTCGCCGATGCTCGCGCGGCAGTTCATCGAGGCCGGGCGTGTGCGCGTCAACGCGCGCGTTGTGAGCTCGCGGTACTACGAGGTGAACCTGCGGAAGGAGCGCGTCACGATCGACGAGGCGCCGACCGAATATCCGAGGCGGCTGTCGTACATGATCTACAACAAGCCGGTGGGAGTGGTCTGCGACAAGACCGACGAGCACTTCGCTGCGTTGTTCGATCAGGCGGCGCCCTGGTGCTTCCCGTTCGGGCGGCTCTCGAAGGCCGTCTCCGGTCTGGTGATCCTCTCCAACGATCCGCGCATGGCCGCGCGGCAGCACATGCTCGACGTGGAACTGCAGAAGGAGTATCGCATCCGCATCAACAAACATCTGACCGACGAGCAGATCGACGAGCTGCGCCACGGCATTCTGGTGGGGGAGGACTACTTCGTGCCGCTTCGCGTGGTGCCGGGGGGGAAGAACCTGCATTCGATGTGGCTGGACATCACGTTGCTCGACGACAACTATCACCGCATCTACCAGGCGCTGAAGAAGCTCGGCGCCGAGGTGGTGAAGATGCGCCGCATGCGCATCGGCCTGTTGAACGAGACCATGGTTCCCACGCACGAGTGGCGCGAGCTGAGCGGCTTCGAGATCACCGGGCTGGCGCTTCAGCGCTTCATGCCGGGTGAACTTCCGCCGGAGCCGGCCCCGGCGCCGCGTCCGCGTCTGGAGAAGGCGCGCGGCAAGTTCTCCAAGGATGCCCGTGGCGGGCGTCCAGCGGGCGGGGGTGGAGGCTGGAGCGGCGGCGATCGGCGGTATCCGCCGGGACGCAAGCCGCCGTTCGGTCGTCGAGAGGACGAGGATCCGGAGGATCGGCAGCGCCGCGAGGAGCTGGCCGATTCGATCGGCAACCGATAGCGTGCCGCGATGCCGGAGCTGACCTCCGACATGGTGCAGGTGCACCCGTTCCGTCTGCGCGACGGGATCGTGGAGCACCTGCTGCTGCGGCGATCCGACGCCGAGGCGTATGGCCCCGGCGTCTGGCAGGTGATCACCGGCGGCGTCGATGCGGGCGAACGCGCCGTCGACGCCGCTCTGCGTGAACTGCGCGAGGAGACCGGCCTTGCCCCGGACGACCTGTTCGCCCTGCCGAGCGTCGCGATGTTCTACTTCGAGCCGACCGATCGGGTGATTCTCTCACCCGTCTTCGCCTGCCGTGTTTCCGCCGAACCGATCCTCTCGCACGAACACTCGGACTACCGCTGGGCCGACGCT
Source organism: uncultured Alphaproteobacteria bacterium (assembly GCA_964549365.1). GTDB lineage: Bacteria > Bacteroidota > Ignavibacteria > OLB7 > OLB7 > JAFDZV01. Next base: position 3,417 of record CAZJYH010000181.1, on the reverse strand, counting down.
CGCGCGGCGCTCGAGATGCTCATCTACCCGACGCACCACCAGGGCGTTCGCGAACTGGAGATGATGATACTGCGCGGCGGCCCCGGATAGCACACGCGCCACACAACACAGACAACGACGAGAGCAGCCGATGGTTCGCCGCATTGCGTTCGGGATCATGTACGACGGCACCGATTTCTCCGGGTGGCAGCGCCAGCCGAACGGACGGAGCGTGCAGGAGGAGCTCGAACGGATGCTGGGCCGTCTCGCCGGCGACACGCCCGTGACGGTGGTGGGGGCCGGCCGCACCGACGCCGGCGTGCATGCGCACGGTCAGGTGGCGCACGCGGACATCACGGCGCGCCATGATGACGACGGGCTGTTGCATGCGCTCGGCAGGATGGCGCCGAGGGACATCGCCGTGCCGTGGCTGCGCACCGTGAGCGGCGAGTTCCACGCGCGGTTCAAGGCCTGCGCGAGGTCGTACAGGTACACCATCATCACCCGGCCCGATCCCTTCCGTGCACGATATTCGTGGCTGCTGGAACGTCCGCTGGAGCGTGAGCGTTTGCAGGCGGCGGCCGACGAGCTGCTCGGCGAGCACGATTTCACGGCGCTCTCGAAGCACAATCCGGACACGCCGAACCCGATCTGCACGATCAGGCATGCCGCGTGGGCCGTCGACGCCGACGCGTTGACCTTCTCGATCACCGCGGATCGATTCCTGTACGGGATGGTGCGGCTGCTGGTCGGCATTCAGACGGACATCGCGCTCGGCCGCCGCGAGCCCGGCTCGATCGGCGCCGTGCTCGACTCCCGCGATCGCAACCGGCAGAGCCCCTCGGCCCCGGCCGCCGGATTGTCGTTGATTCGCGTCGAATATCCGACGGAGAAATGGGAGATCTGACGGTGGAAGGCCGACGATCAAAATGCAAAGTTCAAAGTGCAAAGTTCAGCGTTCAAAGTGCAGCGTTCAAAGTGCAAAGTTCCGGATTCCGGTGTCCCTATCTCCGCTTCTCACCACTCGTCCCGGCTCGGCACTTGAAACTTGGCACTTGGCACTTGGCACTTGAAACTCGGCACTTGAAACTTGGCACTTGGCACTTGGCACTTGGCACTTGAAACTTGGCACTTGGCACTTGGCACTTGGCACTTGGCACTTGGCACTTGGCACTTGAAACGTGGAACTTGAAACTTGGCACTTGGCACTTGAAACGTGGAACTTGAAACTTGGCACTCGAAACGTTTCCCCATCCCGCCGAACGCTGCATCCTGAACGCAGCACGCTGTAATCCCGCTTTCGTTCTTTTACGTCCACGAACCGGGCCATGTGCAACGGGTGTCGTAAATTCGCGCCGGTCACTCCCCGAAACGCCGTGGTGATGGAGCAAGTGGGGCCGCAGAAACAGACGTTCAATCAACAATCGTGGCGCAAACATGAGACTGTATCGAGTTCCGGGTGTCGATCGTGGCCGCATCCGCCGCACGCTGATGGTGCTGACGACCGTCGCGCTGGCCGGGCTGGCCGCCTGCGGCATCAACCTGTTCACGCTGGATCAGGATGCCTCGATGGGGCAGCAGATGGACAAGGAGATTCGCGCCAACCCGCGCGAGTATCCGGTCCTGCAGAACGAGGCCGTGCGCGGTTATGTGCAGGGAATCATCAACAAGATCGTCCAATCCCCGCAGATCAAGTACCGCGGGAAGTTTCCGTACACCGTCACGATCATCAACGACGACAAGACGATCAATGCGTTCTGCACGCCTGTCGGCTACATCTATGTCTACACCGGACTGCTCCGATTCCTTGACAACGAGGCGTCGCTGGCGGGGGTGCTTGGGCATGAGATCGCGCATGCCGAGGAGCGCCACGGCACCGAGCACATGACACAGGCGCTCGGCGCCGACATCGCGCTGCAGATCGCGTTGGGGAACAACGCCTCGCAGTTGTCGCAGGTGGCCGGCAACGCCGCCGTGCTGCTCGCCACGCTGCGCAACAGCCGCTCCGACGAGATGGAGGCCGACACGCGCTCCTTCGCCTATCTGCAGAGCACCAACTACTATCCGGGTGCCATCAAGATCTTCTTCGAGAAGATGGTCTCGGCGACGGGGAGCCGACCGCCGAGCAAGCTGGAGGAATGGACCTCCACGCACCCGGCGTCGCAGGACCGCCTGGACAACATCAACAACCTGCTGCGCCAGGCGAACACTCCGGCTCCGAACGCGTCGTCGCTCGCGGCCGATCCGTATAAGAAGATGTTGAAGCAACTGCGATGAGCGCGCCGCGCAACCAGAGCAACCC
>CAZJYH010000181.1:0-1126 GCA_964549365.1 uncultured Alphaproteobacteria bacterium | reverse complement strand
GCGGCGCCGCGTGCGCCGCCCGCGTCGTGGCCGGTGCCTTCATTCCCCTCCGCTTCGGCGCGCGCATGTCCAATCCATCATCCACGTTCACCCGTTCATGCACTCATTCAACGAACGATACCGCTCCGTACTGGAACTGAACGCCTCGCGTCTCTGCGTTGGGCTCGACACCGATCCGCGCGCGCTGCCGGCCTCGCTTTCCGGCGTGGATGATCCGGTTGCCGAGTTCAACACCCGGATCATCGAGGCCACCAAGGATCTCTGCTGCGCCTACAAGCTGAACCTTGCGTTCTACGAGAGCGCCGGGATCGACGGCCTGCGTTCGCTGGAACGCACGCTCGAGCGGGTTCCGGAGGAGATGCTGGTGATCGGCGACGCAAAGCGCGGAGACATCGGCAATACGGCGGAGCGTTATGCGGACTCGTTGCTGCGCGGCTTCGAGTTCGACGCGGTCACCGTCAATCCCTACCTCGGGATCGATTCGCTGGAGCCGTTTTTCCGGTACGAAGGGCGCTGCGTGTTCGTGCTGGCGCTGACGTCGAACCCGGGCTCGAAGGACTTCCAGCATCTTGTGGCCGACGGCAAGACCGTGTACATGCACGTGATCGATCGCTGCATGGAGGCATACGGTGCAACCGGAAGCCTCGGGTTCGTCGTGGGTGCCACGCATCCGGATGAGCTGGCGGCGGTGCGGCGCCACGTCGGGCCGGACATCCCGCTGCTGGTTCCGGGGCTTGGAACGCAGGGAGGAGACGCCGAGGCCACCGTCCGCGCGAACGACGGCGGCATCGCGTTCTTCAACGTTTCGCGCGGCATCGCCGGGGCCGGCAAGGGTGATGACTTCGCGGCCCGGGCCCGAGATGCCGCCCGCGCCTTCGTGGGTCAGCTCTCCGAACGCGCCCACTCCGAGCCCGCTTGACGCATGGCGTGCGGCTCCCGCGGCCGTCGCACATCGATTGTTCCGGGCCGGTGCACCGTTGCGCCGGTCCGGGTTCTCTCTCTCCACTCCACACGCACGCAGTCGCTCTCTCCGCTGCCGTTCGGCGTGATCAGCCGCTGATCCCGTCGTGCCGGCCCTTCCCCACACGCCCCCGTTCATGCCGTTCATGACCGACGGCCGCGGCGG
>CAZJYH010000180.1:7453-8609 GCA_964549365.1 uncultured Alphaproteobacteria bacterium | reverse complement strand
TTGAACCTGGCCCTCCCGGTTTTGTGAACGGCGCCGGTGGAGCTATATTCACGCGTCTTGCGGCCTTCCCTCGGTCGCGGCACAGAAAAACGATCCCTTCAGTCACGTGAAGCTTACCGCAGAAGATATCGACACGGTCGCGCGGACACTCGGCGCGCGACGCGAGCAGAACGGCTCGGAAACCACGCTCTATGTCGGCGCCGGGGCGGCAGCCCCATCGATCGTGCTCACACTGAACGCGCTCGACGGCGGCGGCGTGGTGTTGTCGGCGCAGACGGTGCACGGCTATTTCGAGCTGCACAACGTGGCGCGGTTCGTTCCGGTCGATCCGGACGAGGTGATCTTCGTGGCGGAGGATGGGGATCGGATATCGGGGCTCGTCGTCGGCGCGGCCGGCACGTGCTCGTTGTTTGCGAATGTCGATCGCGCCACGCTCACGGCGGATTTCGGTACCCTGGAACCCGCGCTTCTGCTGGCCGCCATGCAGCTCGGTCTCGCCGAGAACATGTCGTTGTAACCCCTCAATCTCCCCGACTCCGGCACTCTCATCTGTGCGCTGCATCCGCCGGCCGCCCGGGCCCGCCTTCCGCTGTCCCCATCCTCGATGAAACACGCCGTCGATCTCACCAATGCACATCCACGCACGCGCCTGCGGCGTGCCGCGATCATCGATGCGGTGGTGCGCGTCCTTCGCGGTGAGCGCGTGCCGCGCGCGTCGATCAACATCATCCTTGTGAGCGACGACGATCTGATCGAGCTCAATCGCGAACATCTCGCACACGACTACTATACCGACGTGATCACTTTTCCGCTGGAGACCGATCCGTTGGAAGGGGAGATCTACATCAGCGTGGATCGCGCGCGGGAACAGGCACGCGAGTTCGGCGTGGGGCTATATGACGAAGTGCAACGATTGGCGGTACACGGGGCGCTGCATCTGGCCGGATATGACGATTCCACCGCCGCAGAGCGTGAAAACATGCGCCGGCTGGAGGATCGATACCTCTCGGGAAAGAAGTGAACGGTGCAGTTACGGGCGTTGACTGAGGAGCTTCTTCGCCCTATCTTCGTACCGGCTGATGATGCCCTCTCGTCGGCGACCCAAATCGATTGCGCGGCGGGGCGTATTGTGATGGCGGAGATTCCGCGCAATCTC
>CAZJYH010000180.1:0-7443 GCA_964549365.1 uncultured Alphaproteobacteria bacterium | reverse complement strand
CGGTCACGAACCCCACGTAGGGTTCACTTCCAGAGTAATTCTAATGAATGAGAGGATTATCGAGATCATCCTTTACCTCGTCAACCAGATCCGCAAGGACATCCCGATTGAGTCGATCGACGTGAAGGGATTGGCGTCCGATGGCTACACCGATGCCGAGATCGGCATGGCGTTCAGCTGGATTGCCGATCGCGCCGTGTTCGGCACGGAAGGGGAAGCCACCAAGCCGTCCAAGTCCTTTCGCATCCTGCACGAATCCGAGCGGATGTTGTTCCGCACCGAGGCGTACGGGTACCTGCTGCTGATGATCGAAATCGGTCTGCTGAACGAGGCGGAGTTCGAGATGATCATCAATCGAGCGCAGATCGCGGGCTATCAGGGCCTGGGCGTGGCGGAAGCCAAGGAGCTTGTCAGCTCGCTGCTGGCCGAATCCGGTGATGTCAGCTTCGGCGGCAGTCGATTGATGTTGAATTCCCACGATACGGTCCACTGAAGTCTTGGGGACTTCGGCGGCGTATCGGCGGTGAACGGGTGTGGGACGGGCCCCGGCAGGGGAGCGTCGTTCGCCCGTCCCCCGCACCACTGCCTCGCACCGTCATCGCGGCGTTTTCCGCGATGTGTTCGCTGATACCGGCCGTCCAACCGGTGTGGCGCCCGCCGCGTACTCGGTGTGGCGTTGATGGATTGAGGTCCCTCACGCAAGCAAACCCGGAATTGCAAGGTAGATCGTTCATGAACTTCATTCTGAAGCGGATCGAAAGACGCGGGCCGCTGGCCACCTGCGTTGCGGCGGCATTGCTGATCGCGACATGGGGGCAGGCCGATGCGCAGGTCTTCGAGATGCGCCACGTCTTTGAACAGTATCGCGACTGGCGGGTGATGGTGGGTGGGCAGGTGCTTGGTCCGGTGCGTTCGCAGCTGGACCCCGGTTCCGCATCGTTCAACATCCCGTTCGACTCCGCGTTCGACACCCGCTTCAAGGTCTCGCTCGATTATTGGCAGTTGCGCGCGGGCGTGGCCGTGAGCACCGCCGGGTCGGTTGCACCATACCTCTTCTGGAATCCCATCGTCAGCAAGACCGGCTTCGGAAGCGACAGCTCGCGCTGGACCGCCTCGGTCGGGTGGGAAGGGATCTTCGCGAACGATCGCGACTACGATCCGTTGAAGCTTCTGCAGCCCGACAACTCCGTCTTTTCCCCGAAGAACTCCTTCAGCCTGATCGTGGGGTACTGGTTCGGACAGGGGATCGACAGCAGCGACTGGCGTGACCTGTTGCGCCGCGCGTATCCGGATCTGCGTCCGGGTGACCTCGAGCGCTGGGTTGCGATGCAGACCCGGATCGATACCAACTACGCCGGGCGCGGCTTCGTGGATACGAACAACTATCGCACCGCTCCGCTGGACACCAACAGCTATGTGCGCGGGTTCGTGATGCTCCCCGGTATTCCGCAGGTGGAGAACGAGATCCGCTATGTCACCCGGCAGGGATTCAGCGCGGCGGTGGGGCTCGGCTCCGGCCAGTACGCGGGCTCCGGGCCGATCTCCAACTATCTCAACTTCTTCTACAACCAGGCGCGCGCGGTCGGCCGCGACACCAGCAATCTCTACTCGCTCGGATTGAACCCGCTGGTGATGATGCGGTATCGCTACGACGACTACATCGCGCATCTGGAGATCGCCGGCGAGGATGTCAACGTCGGCGTCATCGTGCGCAAGCTGCGCAACTTCGACATCGAGCTCGGCGTGAAGTACCTCGAGCACCTGCTGTACCGTCCCTCGCGCGGGCCGAACCGCCTCGATCCGTTCCTCACCATCCGGTACGCCCCGGCGTTCCACCTGGAGGATGAGTTGATCGAGCGCGGCGAACATATCTACACGGCCGAGCGCGACAGTGACGGCGACGGCATTCCGGACGGCCTCGAGAGCGACGTGACGCACACTGATCCGAACAATCCGGACAGCGACGGCGACGGCCTGAGCGACGGCCTCGAGGTGAACACATACCGGACGAATCCGCTCGTGAGCGATACCGACGGTGACGGCCTGAGCGACGGCCAGGAGGTGCTCACGCCCGGGCGCCGCACCGATCCGCTGCGCAACGACACGGACGAGGACGGCATCAGCGACGGCGAGGAAGTGCTCCGCAGCACCGATCCGTTGGTCCCGGCCGGCGGCGAACGCGGTCGCTAACGGACCGGCGAACGCAGGAGCGACAATCGAAGCAGAAGACGGTGGCGGCGTGCGAAAGCGAGCCGCCACCGTCGTTCGGGCCATGCGGGTCCGTCGGATGCCGGATGTCACGACGTTGTGAACTTCCCATCCGCCCCGGTCGAAGCGCGCTCGACCCGGACACGAGAAGGGGTCGAGCATCGGTTCGATGCACGGTCTGAGGTCGCCTCCATGAATGCGGCGGGGGCCGGTTGTCCATCGCCCAACTATCACATCATGACCATGAGCAACCACGCGGTGGTGATCGCCGGAGGCGGTCCGACCGGACTGATGCTGGCGGGTGAGCCGGCGCCGGCGGGGGTGGACGTCGCGATCGTGGAGCGCCGACCGAACCAGGACCTCGACGGCCCGCGCGGCCGCGGTCTGCATTCGCGCGCGGTCGAGGTGCTCGATCAGCGGAGCATCGCCGATCGCTTCATCTCCGAGGGGCGGGAGCACCAGGTGCCGATGTTCGGCGGGACACGGTATGCAGACAACCTCCCCACGCGGCACAACTATGTGCTTGAGCTGCTGCAGAAGCATATCGAGCGCATTCCGGCCGAGTGGGTCCGAGAACTGCGGGTGCCGATCCGCTACGGCATCGAGGTCACCGGTTTCACGCAGGACGCGGACGGCGTGGATGTGGTGCTGTCCGACGGCTCCTCGCTGCGGGCGGCGTTCCTGGTCGGGTGCGACGGCGGCCGGAGTCTGATTCGCAAGACGGCAGGCATCGACTTCCCCGGCTGGGATCCGACGACGAGCTGGCTGATCGCGGAGGTCGAGACCGCCGAGGAGCCGAAGTGGGGATTTCATGAGGATGCCGTCGGCCGGCATGCGATCGGCAAGGCGGAGGGCGGGTTGGCCGGTGTGGTGCTGGTCGAGCGGCATGTGCGGACCGACGGTGAGCCCACGTTGCGGGATGTCGCCGACGCGCTCATTGCGGTGTACGGAACCGACTTCGGGGTTCACAGTCCAAGGTGGATCTCGAGGTTCACCGACACGGCGCGACAGGCCGCGACCTATCGGGCGGGGCGCGTCCTGCTGGCCGGCGACGCAGCGCACGTGCACTCGCCGATCGGCGGACAGGGCCTCAACACCGGCGTGCAGGATGCCGTGAACCTTGGGTGGAAGCTGGCGCAGGTGGTCAGGGGAATCTCGCCGGAGAGTCTGCTGGACACCTACCACGCCGAGCGCGCCCCGGTGGCCGCCCGCGTGCTGCGCAGCAACATGGCGCAGGGGATGCTCGCGCGCACCGACGACCGCACGAAGGCGCTGCGCGACACGATGAACGAGGTTCTCTCGTTGGAAGAGCCGAGCCGGCGATTCACCGCGATGATGTCCGGTCTGGACGTTCACTACGACCTCGGCCCGGGGCATCCGCTCGTCGGACGCCGCATGCCGGATCCGGCCACCGCTCGCGGCCCGCTGCGTGTCTTCACGCTGCTGCATGATGCCCGGCCCGTGCTCCTCAACCTCGGTGAGCCCGGCGCCTTCGACATCGCGCCCTGGGCGGATCGTGTACGGTTGATCGATGCGATCTACGATGGCGAGTGGGAGCTTCCGACGCTCGGAGTGGTTCTTCCCCCCACCGCGGTGTTGATTCGGCCCGACGGGTACGCGGCGTGGGTGGGAGAGGGGACACAGGCCGGGTTGGTCCAGGCGTTGACCACGTGGTTCGGGGAGCCCGCCGCGGCGTAGCGAACCGGTGTCGCCTCGATGAGAACGTCGTCCGCGCCGTATCCGTCCGCATGCCGGCTCACGGCGGTGCCAGCAACCGGGGATGAAAGAATCCGTGAAAGCTCCTCGATGCTCTCGTGGTCGTCGGGGAGCTTTCGTATACTTGGCGGTTCGCGATCGGCCGTCCGCTCATCCCGGAATTGGGAGGAGCGCGATGCCGATCGATCCGGGCGCGACGGCAACGGCGGCTCGGGCATGCAATCCTTAATCGGGTACGCGCAACATGCAGGTAGGCAGGTTCGATCTCGGTGCCGGTCTCTTCTTTCTGGCCGGGCCATGTCTGGTGGAAGGGGAGGAGATGATCGAGGCGGTGGCCGCCCGGCTGGCCGGGATTTCCGACCGGTACGATGTGCCGGTGGTGCTGAAGGGATCATTCAAGAAGGCGAACCGCACCAGCGGCGATTCGTTTGCAACGATCGGCGAGGAACGCGCGCTGGAGCTGCTGGCGAGCGCGGGCCGACGGCATGGGCTTCCCACCATCACCGATATTCACTCCGTGGAAGATGCGCGGCTGGCGGCCGGTTTTGTGGACGTGCTGCAGATTCCGGCGTTCCTCTGTCGGCAGACGGAGCTGATCCAGGCCGCCGCGGCCACCGGATGCGCGGTGAACATCAAGAAGGGACAGTTCGCGGCTCCCGAGGACATGCGTCACGCGGTGGCGAAGGCGTCGGCGGGGGGGAACGATCGCGTGATGCTCACCGAGCGCGGCACCACGTTCGGCTATCACAACCTGGTGGTGGACATGCGTTCGCTGGTGATCATGCGCGAGACGGGGGCGCCGGTGGTATACGACGCCACGCACTCGCTGCAACTGCCGAGCCTCTCCGGCGTCTCGGGCGGGCAGCCGCAGTTCATCCTGCCGATGGCGCGCGCGGCCGTGGCCGTGGGCGTTGACGGGATCTTCTTCGAGACACATCCGAACCCCGCGCGTGCGTTGTCCGACGCGGCCACGCAGTTGCCTCTTGAGTCGGCCGACGAGTTCGTTCGCCAGTGCACGCTTTCGTACCGGTGGTTTCGCGAGCTGACCGAAGGAACGCACGGCGCGGGCCGGGCGGAACGGGAGGCCGAGCATGGCGCGTAAGGCAGGCGAGACGGCGGCCCGGGGCCGCGAGATATTGGCGATCGAGCGCGACGCGATCGACGAGGTGGCCGCGCGGATCGACGGACGTTTCGAGCGCGCGGTGGAGATGCTGCGCGGCGCGAAGGGGAAGGCGATCCTCACCGGCGTGGGGAAGTCCGGGATCATCGCGCAGAAGATGGCAGCGACGCTGAACAGCACCGGGACACCGGCCTACTACATGCATCCGAGCGACGCGCTGCACGGCGATCTCGGGATGGCGCAGCGCGGCGACACCGCGATCATCCTTTCGAAGAGCGGCGACACGCCCGAGCTCTCACAGTTGCTCCCGGCGCTTGCGAAGCTGGGCGTGGGGATCATCGCGATCACCGGCAACGCCGCGAGCACGCTCGGCCGCAGCGCCGATGTGGTGATCGACTGCGCGGTGGAACGCGAGGCCTGCCCGTTCGATCTTGCGCCCACTGCCTCGACCACCGCGATGCTCGCGCTCTGCGATGCGCTGGCCGTGGTGCTCTACGAGCGCAAGGGCTTCACCCGCGACGACTTCGCGGCCACGCACCCCGGGGGCTCGATCGGGAAGCGGCTGCTGGTGCGGTTGGAGGACATGATGAAGCGCGACGACGCGATCCCGTCGGTGCCGGCCGATGCGCCGTTCGACCGCGTGGTGCTGGAGATCAGCCGCAAGCGTCTCGGCGCGGCGCTGGTGACGCGGCGCACCTCGCTGCTCGGCATCATCACCGACGGTGACCTGCGGCGCCTGCTGGAGCGCAAGGTGGACATCTACGCGATGAGCGCGCGCCAGATGATGACGCCGGACCCGATGACCGCGCCGCCGGAAATGCTCGGCTCGGCGGCTCTGGTGCTGCTCGAGGAGCACAAGCGCACGCATCTCCCGGTGGTCGACCGGCGCGGGCGTCTGCGCGGCATCGTGCACCTTCACGACCTGATCGAAGCGGGGTTGAAGCCATGAAGTGGATGCTGCCGATCGTGCTGTTTGCTCTGTTTCTTTCCGCGTGTGACGACGACGCGCGAAAGGTGAAGAACCCGATCGTGGTTCCGCCGGGGGCCCCGGAGAACGAGGCGTGGAACACGACGATTCAGTTCACCGACTCCTCGAAGCTCAAGGCGATGTTGCGTGTGCGCCATGCGCGGCGCTACATCGAGCGCATGGAGACGCTGCTCGACAGCGGCGTCTACATCGAATTCTACGCGCCGGACGGAGCGCTGAACGCAACGCTCGTTGCCGACAGCGCGCGCATCGACGACCGAACCAAGGACATGGTGGCCTACGGCAACGTCCATGTCCACAGCGACAAGAACAAGACCACGGTGGACACCGATCGCCTGCACTGGAGCAACGGCGAGCGCCTGCTGCACTCCGATGCGCACGTGAAGGTGGTGGACCGCATGCGCGGGCGTGAGCTGGAGGGGACCGGCTATCAGAGTGACGAAGGGCTGCGCACGTACCATATCTTCAACGTCTCCGGCCATACCATCCCGCCCGAGCGATAGCTGCCCCCTCGTCTGCGTCGCGGTCGCGCCGTCTCAAGGCATGCCATTTCAAGGCATGCCGTCTCAAGGCGTATCCGTCCCCGCGCGGATCGGTTCCGCCCGGTCGCGCGCTCTCTCTCCCCGCACAATCCAATCGCGGAGCACATCCTTGTTCACCGACGCCGTATTCTTCGATCTCGACGGCACGCTCACCGATTCGCAGCCGGGCATCGTTGCCAGCATCCGGTATGCGCTGGAGCGTCTCGGCCACGATGCCCCCGCCGACGCGGTGCTTGCCACACATATCGGTCCGCCGCTGAGGCTCACGTTCGCCAAGCTCCTCGGCTCGGACGATCCGGAGCTGCAGGAGCGCGCCGTGGACCTGTATCGTGAACGTTTCGGCAGCGTGGGGCTGTTCGAGAACGCGGTGTACGACGGGGTTCCCGAGATGCTCGCGGCGGTGGCGCTGCCGGATCGGGCGCTCTTCGTGGCGACGTCGAAGCCCACGGTGTACGCCTCGCGCATCATCGACCACTTCAAGCTGCGCGATCACTTCCGGCGAGTCTACGGCTCCGAGCTGGACGGGCGCAACGATGTGAAGGCGGTCCTGCTGGCGCACGCGCTCGAAGCCGAAGGGATCGCGGCCGAGCGGGCGATCATGGTGGGGGATCGCGCCGCCGACATCATCGGCGCGAAGGCCAACGGCATGACGGCGATCGGCGCGCTGTGGGGGTACGGATCGGAGCGCGAACTGCTGGACGCCGGAGCGGATCACATCTGCGCGGATGCCGCATCGCTCCGCGAACAGATCACCCGGCTGCCCAACGCACGCCGCGGCTGAGGCGCGGCCGGAGAGGCGTCGCGCTTTCCCGGGCGAGAATCCGGTCGGGACGCCGTGCGAATGGATGGCGATCAGGGAGGCGGCGCGG
>CAZJYH010000179.1:0-8657 GCA_964549365.1 uncultured Alphaproteobacteria bacterium | reverse complement strand
TCCAGCTTGGTGCGAACCTTTTCGAGCGTGCTCATCACCCCTTCCTTCTTCGCCATGTCGATCACCTGCTTGACGAGGTCGGGGCGGGTGCGAACCTTCTCGAGCATCGAGGCCTTCGCCGTCGCCACGGACGTGCGCTCGGTTCCGGCGGAGATCAACGAGGCGAACGTGCGCACGACGATCATCTTCGGCTTCAGCTCCGGAGCGGGGAGCTCCTTCACATGAAGTTCGCCGGTCTTCTGGTATTGAATCGCTTGAAGCATCTATTCGGTCCGGGATTGTGTACTGCGAAAGATTGGGCTCGGCGTCGACGATGTTGTCGTGCAGTTGACTCCGCGACCCGACCCGCTGCGATGACCGCGCCCGGAGTCGACTCCGGGCGAACAGATCGACGGCGGCGCCTACCGCTTGAGCAGACGGCGCCACAGCCTGCCGGCGTAGCGGGTGATATCGCGCCACCGGTTGAGCGCGCCGAGGATCGAATACGGCACGCGGCGGCGCACGGTGATGGTGGAGAGAATCCCGAGCATCGTGTAGCTGGCCACCACGCTGAGCGCCGCGCCGCGCGCGCCGAACGGCGGCACGAGCACGAGCAATGAGATGACGGACACCACGGCGGCCGTGAGCGTCACGCGGAAGAACCGGCGCGCCTCGCTCATGGCGCCGAGCACGTACATGTTCATGCTGAACGGGATCGCAAGCGCGGCAAGGCACATCACGCGGAAGATCCCCGCGACCTCGGTGAACTTCCCCTTGAAGATCATATCGAAGAGCGCGTCGGTGGGGCCCAGCTCGATGGCGACAACAACCGGCACGATGAAGACGATCATGAAGCCGACCATCTTTTCGAGCAGCGCCACCAGCTCACCGCGCCGCCCCTCGGCCGACAGCCGCGCCACCGCCGGGTAGATCAGCAGCGCCGCGGCATCGCGCATCGCCTCGAAGCCACGGAACGCCTTCTTGGCGATGTCGTAGTTCCCCACCACCGCCGAGCTTGCGAACCACTTCAGGACGAGCATGTCGCCCTGGGTCTGCAGCACGGTGGTGATCGCCGAGCCGAACTGCGCCACGCCGATGCGCAGCATTTGCATCATGTTCGCGCGATCGATGACGCGCGTGAACCGCACGACCCTGTGCAGCATCAGCGTGCCGACCGCTGCCGACGCGGCCGAGCCGATCGCGTAGACCACCATCATGTCGTTGGCATCGATGAGAGTGCCGCTGTATCGGCCGTAGACCACGAGCACGACGGTACTCACGGTCCATCCCATCTCGATGAAGAAGGTGGTGCGGACGTCGATGTCGATCATCGCCACCTTCAGCATGAACGTGCGCACGAGGAAGCCGATGGAGACCAGGGGCATGTACGAGAGCGCCGTTGCCAGCTTGGGCTCGTGGTACATCTGCGCGATCGGCTCGCGCGCGAGGAAGACGGCCGCGTTGGCGACGGCGCAGAAGAGGAGATGGACGGTTGCGGCGACGCTCAACGCCTCACGACGGCGCTCCGGTATGACGCCGAAGTTCACCATCGACTGAAGCGCCAGATACTCCGACAGCATGAAAATGGAGGTGAGGATCGCGGTCGCGGTACCGAACACGCCCCATTCGGTCGGGCCGATCAGCTTCTGCGCGAGCGTCAGCGCGATCCACATCACCACCGTCATCAGCCGTGACGCAACGGACCAGGCGGCCTTGCCGATATGCTTTGAGAGCTGCAAAGGAGAACAAATCTACGGCGAGTGTGCCCGCCGGGCAATGTTGGTCGGCGGAGTTCGGAGCGGGCTAACGAAGTGTTTCCAGATATCCTTCGAGGATGACGGCGGCGGCCCATGCGTCGGTGCGCCCCTTTTCGCCGCGCCGCTTTTTGCCGACCCCGGCGCTCAGCATCCGCGCGCCGGCCGTTCGGGAGCTGTAGGCCTCGTCCCACTCATCCAGCGGGCAGGGGAGCAGCGGCCGGAGCTGCTCGGCGAAGCGCTTTACCAGACGGGTCATGTCGCTCTCGGTTCCATCGAGCGCGTACGGCATGCCGATCACGACGCGCTGCGCGTTCTCACGGCGGGCAAGCTCGGCGATCCGCTCGGCGGCGGCCGTGCGGGAGTACGGGATCACGATGAGCGGGCGGGCGACGAGCCCAAGCTCATCGCTGATCGCCGTGCCGATGCGCACGGTGCCGAAGTCGATGGCCAGAACGCGCATATCTTGAAGCGAAGGGATTGAGGGATGCCGCGGCCGGGGAGGCCGGAAAAACAAAGGCCCCGAGGCGGATGCCACGGGGCCGGACGATCGCGCTTCTTCAGAACGATCGGCTTACTTGAAATACCACTCGAGGCCAAGACGCGGCGACATGATGCCGAACGTCGTCACGCTCGACGGATCGAGCTGCAACTCGAGAACGTTGATGAGGCCGTAGACGCCGACGTTCCGGTTGATGAAGTACTCGATGCCGACGCCGCCGTAGAGGCCGGTCGTGGCCGGCGGATTCGTCAAGGCGCCGTCAACCTTGACCGAGGCGGTCGTGAATCCGGCCTGGATGATCGGGTTCACCTGACCCTCGAGGAGGAATCGCACGTATGCTTCGATCCCCGTCGAGCTTCCGCCATCATTGCTGGAGAAGCTGAGGCCGCCACCGATCTGGAACGACGGGTTGATTGCATACTGGATCTTGGCGCCAACGCCCGCGCCCACGTTCACGCCGACGCCAAGCTGGCTCGACGGCGCGATGCTCCCCTGTGCCGAGGCCTTGACGGCGCCGAGCACGAGCAGTGCACCAAGCAGGAAAGTAATGGAGAAGAAGTGTGTCCTCTTCATACAAGCACCTTACGATGTTTATGGATGTTTCAGCGCGCACATGTGCGCGAGTCAGTCCGCAATGGAATTGTCAGGGGTAAGCATACGCGGCACTCATGGGGCGATAGGCCGCATGAACATAGCGTACTTCCGCGAAATTTCAAGCATTTTTTTTCCGCACGGAGATGAGGGAACTCGACGTGCAGTACACGCCGCAACGGCCGGTTCGTTACAGTTCGGCGCGCACGATGCATGCCAACGCGATGGAGAACAACTCCTTGTCGTTCTTGTAGGTCAGCCGGGCGTGCACGCCTTCGAGCGGGAGCCACTCGACGGCGCTGACCTCGTGAGCATGCGTCTGGTTCCCTTCGCCGAGATATCGCATAAGATACCACGTCACGGTCTTGGCAACACGCCGATGTTCCTTGTTGACGAAGAAGTAACGCGTCGGCGGCAGATCGGCGATGATCTCGGCGCGAGCGCCGGACTCCTCCTCGACCTCACGCACCGCGGCCTGCTGCGGCGTCTCGCCCGGCTCCACCCACCCTTTCGGAAAACTCCAACCGTGATGCGTGCTGTGCTGGATCAACAGCACATCGATCCCACCACGAGCGGCGCGCCTGAGCACGATGCCCCCCGCCGACCATTCCGAAACGGTATCATTGTCGTTGCTCTCCATAGCCGTCCTTCATCGGTGATCCCACCGGAAGCGCTCGCCTGCGCGGCCGGGTCGAACGCAGCGCAGGGGAAGTGCCCGGCACACTCGGGGGGCTACGCCGTGGGAAGCCGCTCCCGCTTCGTGACGGCATCATGGCGCACATCCATGTCGCGGTGCAGCGCACGCACCTTCAACAGTTCGCGAAACATCTTGATCGAGTCGCTGATGGGATTCAACGTGGAGCGTTCATCGTTGAACCATGCCACGGGGATCTCCTTGATCGAAAACCCGAGGCGCCGCGCGATGTAGAGCGCCTCGACATCGAAGCTGAACCCGTCGATCTTCGTGCGCGAGAAGACGGCCTCCGCGGCGGCGGCGGTGAAGCCCTTGAAGCCGCACTGCGTGTCGTGGATGCCGCGCACGGCCACGGCCTGCACGAGCAGGTTGAAGATCTTCCCCATCGTCTCACGATACCACGGCTGATGCTTCTTCACATAGCTGGTATCGATGGCGCGGCTGCCGATGACGATATCGAACTGCTTCAGGCCGTCGAGCACGCGCGCGGTCTCGATGACGGGAGTGGAAAAATCGGCGTCGGAAAAGATGCGCACCGCACCGGTCCCCTCCAGCATGCCGCGGCGCACGGCCGCCCCCTTGCCGCGATTCTGCGGCTGCGCCAGCAGGGTAATCCCCTGATCGGCATAACCGCGCACGATCTCCGCGGTCCGATCGGCCGAGCCGTCGTCGACGACGAGGATCTCCCAGGAGTACGATTGCGTCGAGAAATACTCCAGCGCCCTCGCCAGCGATTTCTCGATCCGCGACGCCTCGTTGTATGCAGGGATTATGAAGGAGAGATCCATTGATATCACGCGATACAGAAACGTGCCGATGAGGCAGCCCCACCTGGGACATGCATCACCAGCACGTTTCCAAGATACGTAAATGCCGTTGAGATACTCCCACCACACGCCGCGACACACGATCCGTTGCATCACGTTGAAGCAGCGGGAACGCGGGCCGGCAGCGCGGGCCGGCAGCGCGGGCCGGCGGCGCAGGCGGGCAACGCCGATGGGTTACCGGTTCGGCGGCGCAGGCATCGCGGAGTCACTGCCGCTCAAAAGCGGCCGGCCTCCCTTCAGCTCCGCCAGACGCGCGCGCAGGGCGAGCACGTTCGGCGAAGCGGCCGCGTTGGAATCGCTTCCGTAGGCGGCGATCATCTTCTCCACCTGCGCGATGGCCCCGGCGGTGTCCTTCTTGCTGAGGAACTTCTCCACGCCGTAGTTCTCGATCTGCGCCCTAATGTTCGGATCGCCCGGGTTCTGCTTCTCCAGCGCCTCGAAGACCTGAATGGCGCGGTCGTATTCGCCCTGCACCGCGTACATCTGCGCTTCCACCAGATCCGGGTTCATCCCATAGTTGGCCTTGCCGGAGACCTGAAGCCCTTCCAGCGCCAGCTTGGCGTACTTCACCGCCTTTTCGTGCGCGCCGGCCTCGCCGTAGGACTTGGCGATCTCCGCGGTGAACACGTACGGCATGCCGAACAGGTTCGGCGCGATCTCCTGCTCCAGCCGATCGAGCGCCGCGATGGCCCCCTTCGGATTCTTCTGCGTCAGCTCCTCGCTCGCCAGGCCGATGTAGAGCAGACGGTAGTTGATCATCAACCGCCGGTGATCCTCCAGGAAGAACGCGTTCGGATCGGTCAGGTTGCGGAACTTGAAGCCGTAATGCTGATCGGTGTAGAACTTGTCGGCCGGCAACGTGCCGACCAGGCACTTGCGCATGATGTCGACGTTCATCGCGCGCCCCCCCGAGGAGGAGGCCGTCTGCGGAACCGGCATGATGCGGTAGGCCATCCCTTCGGCGCGGAAGTAGTTCTCCAGACCGCACCACACGTCGGACTGCGTCGAGGTCGAGAAATAGACCGGCCGCTTCCATCCGTTGGTGCGAATGATGTCGCGCACGAGCATGTGCTGCACGCCGAGGTACTTCGTCTGACCGAAGTCCATGCCGGTCATCGTCCAGGTCATCTTCCCGGCCTGGTTCACCTTGCCGCCGGTTGCCCAGGCCATGACGTCGGCCGGAACGTCGACGTTCTCGGTCGGCATCTCGCGCACGGACTCCGGGTGCAGGCCGTTCGGGTCCTCCTCCGGCAGCTTCAGCTGTGTGTCGCTGAAACTGATCGGCACCTGCTTGGCCCCCCACGGGCGCTCGTTCTTCAACTGCCAGATGTACCAGGAGGTCTGGCCCAGCGACAGGTTCACCACACGAACATCGCGCCGCACGCCGGCGACGTCCTGCATGTACCACAACGGGAAGGTGTCGTTGTCGCCGTTGGTGAAGAGGATCGCATCCTTTTCACAACTCTGCAGGATGTTGTACGCGTAGTCCCATGGAACCCAGTTGGAACTTCGATTGTGCAGCTTCCAGCCGCCGACCGCCATGTTGATGGGGGCGGCGATCAACCCGACGGCGAGCACGGCCAACACCATGCCGCTCTTCTCGGTGGCAACGTCGGCGCCGGATTCCTCCTCGTCGGCCGAGGCGCGCTTGGTGAACATGTCCGCCAGCCCCGCAACGCCGATCCCGATCCACATGGCGAACACCATGAAGGAGCCGACATAGAAGTAATCGCGCTCGCGCGGCTGCGGCTGTTGCTGGTTCTGCTGCAGCGCCGCAAGCACGCCGAGCAGGAGGAAGAGCACCATGAACACCGTCGCCATCTTCCAGTCGCGCCGGAAGTGGTAGAACATGCCGATCAACCCGAGCAGCAGCGGCAGCGCGAAGAACTTCACGGGGAACACGTCGGGGTATCCGGTCGGGGCCACCATTTTCTGCTGCGTATCCTGCGAAACGCTGAGCCACGTGACCGGCGCGTCCTGGATGTCGCTCGAGCGCCCGACGAAATTCCAGAACAGGTACCGGAAATACATGTGGTAGATCTGGTACTGCACCATGAAGTTCAGCTCGGCGCCGGTGTAGATCTTGTCGTACACATAGGTGCCGTCGGGATTACGATCCACCGGCGGATCCCACGGCCCGTAGGAGTCCTGATAATTGCGGTAGTACTGCTCGGTCTCCTGGCGACGCGGCCACGAGCCGCGATTGCCGTACTGCTCACGGCCGAGATACGACACCAGCTCCTTGATCGTGTCCGGCTCATTCTCGTTCATCGCCGGGTGCGCGTTGGCGCGCATCAGGATGTGCGCGTACGTGGAGAACCCGAGGATGATCATCAGCATCGAGGCGGAGGAGAGATACACCACCGCGTTCTTCTGCTTGCGCCCCCAGATGGCCACACCGACGAGCACGGCAACGATCACCAGGCCGACGCTCAGCCCCCCCTTCGCCATCAATCCGGGGATGTAGGTGAGCGGCGCCTTGTAGATGAAGACCCAGAACGCGACCCCGATGATGCCGAGCGCGATCGCGGCGCTCGGGATGGAGAACTTGAAGCGGCGGAAATAGATCACCAGCCCAACGGCGGGAATCACCAGCAACGCGAGAAGGTGGATGCCGAATGCAAGGCCCGTCACGTAGGCGATGCCGAGCAGGTAACGCTCATGCCCCGGCTTGTCGGCCTGTTGATCCCATCGCATCATCAGCCAGATCAGCGCGGCGATCAACGTGGTGCCGGCGGCGTACACTTCGGACTCCACCGAGTTGAACCACTGCGTATCACACCATGTGAAGGCAAGCGTGCCGATGATGCCGGCACCGAACGTCGGGAAATTGCTCTGGAACGAGCGCGATTCCTTGAACGGCCGCCACCGCTCGGTCAACTGCACGATGATCAGATACACGAGGGCCGCGGTGAACGCCGAGGCCACGGCCGATACCATGTTGATGCGCCAGCCCGGATCGTCGCCGAACGGCATCAAATGGAACCACCGCGCAACGATCAGAAAGAGGGGCGCTCCCGGCGGGTGCGGCACCTGCTGCCAGGCCGTGGCGGCACTGAACTCACCGCAGTCCCAGAACGGCACCGATGGTTGCAGCGTCAGAGTGTACGTGATCAGTGTGATCAGGAACGCCAGACCCGCAAGAACACGGTTGGTGAGCGTGTATTGCTTCATCGAATCTCCTCGGGGTTTGTATCGAGAGTATTACGTTCTTCTCAAAAGCGCGGAGCGGGTGCGCTACAACACATTCAACGTTGGGAGCCGCACGCCCGACGCGTCGGCCTCTGATGCGCCCGACATGACGTCGGGCAACGATTTCTCAACCGCGGCGATCATGCGAAGCGCCAGGCGATCGGCGAACGGATACCCGCGCGCGCCGAGCCGCAGCCGGCCGGCCTGCACGGTTCCATAGCCGCCGCCGGTGATCGCCGTCACATCGGCGGCGGCCGCCTCCTGGAGCGGCACCCCCGCGACGGCGGCAAATTCATCGAGCATCACTCCGCCGCTTCGCAGGCCGAGGAAGATGATCTCCTCGATGATCTGCGCGCGCGTGAGCGTCTCGCTCGACACAACCGGCAGGCGCCCGCTCTCCACCTCCGCCAGATAGGATGTCAGGCCGGAGACGTTCGCCCAGCGCGTCGAAACACGATCGCCCCGCAGGAACGCGTGGGCCGAGGGGCCGAACGACACGTACGTGCGCCGCTCCCAGTAGCCGACGTTATGCCGGCACTCGCGCCCCGCCCGTGCGTAGTTGCTCACCTCGTATTGCTCGAAGCCCCGCACCGCAAGCGTCTCCATCGTCTCGCAGTACATGTCCGCCTCGAGCCCATCGGGTGCGGGCGCAACGTGACCTGCTAGACGCATCGTGTTGAGCTTGGTTCCTTCCTCGAACACCAGGGAGTAGGCGCTGAAGTGTTGCGTGCCGAGATCGACGCCCTCGTTCAGATTGGCTCGCCAACGGTCGGGCGTCTGGTTTGGAAGGGCGAATATAAGGTCGAGTGAAACATTCTCGAAGACATCTCGCGCGGCTTTGATGCTTGCGCGCGCTTCATCGGCGGTATGGATGCGGCTGAGGAACCGCAGCTCGTCGTCGTCGAACGACTGCACGCCGAAGCTGAGACGGTTGACGCCCAGATCGCGATAGCCCTGCAGCCACGATTTGGTAAGGGCTCCAGGGTTGCACTCCATCGTGATCTCGGCGTCGGGCGCAACCGCGAAACGCGCGCGCAGCGGCGTCATGATCCTCTCGAGTTGCTCCGGGCTCAGCAGCGACGGCGTCCCGCCACCGAAGAATACCGTTCGATAAACCT
>CAZJYH010000178.1:8094-8741 GCA_964549365.1 uncultured Alphaproteobacteria bacterium | reverse complement strand
TCTCCTCTCACTTTCCCCACCACCTCGCGCCTCCTCGCCTCCACGGCCTGTGCCTCGGCCTCCAGCCGCGCGCGGGCCGCGGCGTCGGATGTCGCGCGCAGCTTCTCGGCCAGCTCCTCGGCCCGTGCGTTCAACGCCTTCAACTCCTCGGCGAGCGCCCGCAGCTCCGGCGGCGCATCGGCAGGCACCAGTGCGTTCGGCGCGTCGTCGATCGCCCGCTCCCCGTCCCTCTCGATCTTCTTTCCCCCCTCTTCGATCTTCCTTCCTCTTTCCTCGATCTTCTGTCCTTCCTCTCCGATCCTCTCCATCGTCGTCGCCGGATCGGCGCCCAGCACTTTCGTCCGCACGCCGTTCGGATCCACGGTCACGTTCAGCAGATCGAACGATCCGCCGGCGCCCTCGGTCTCCGGCGCCTCGGCCGGACGCGGGCGCGAACGCGTCGCGCTGATCGCGGGCGGCCCGCCGTCGCGCAGGCGCGTGATCGGCAACGAGACGTCCGCGCGCGCCATCCCGCGCAGATGGCCGTGCGCCTCGGCCACGGTCTTCATGCCGCGCGAGGTCTCCACGATCGAGCGCACGGCGGCCCCCTCCGCGTTGTACTGTGGATAGCTCCCGAAGTGGTCGTCGTCGAACGCGGCCACGGGGCG
>CAZJYH010000178.1:0-8084 GCA_964549365.1 uncultured Alphaproteobacteria bacterium | reverse complement strand
AACGTCCGGTCGTCGAAGACATAACAGGCGGCGGCGGCATCGGCGGGCTGTATCCGCACGTCGTCCACGTAGATGGTGTCGCCGCCGCCGTTCTCATAGAACACGATGCTCTTCAGGTCACCGTTCGAACCGGGGAGCCCGACGACGTTGATGGAGTAGAGCTCCCACTCGCCGGAGCGCGCGACGCGGTCCGAGTCCGCGAGAACGTGATCCACGTTCCCGGAGATCGACGAGTAGAACTGCACCGTGATGGTGGTGGTGGTCGTGTCGATCGCCCCGGTCGTGCTCTTCGCCCAGAAGCGAAGGAGCGCCCCCTTGGCGCGGAGCTGGTTGTTCAGCCTGAACTCCAGCCCGGCGTTGCGGGCATGGGCCGGATAGAGCAGCAGCGATCGCCTCCCCGCGTGCCCGACGCCCGTGACGACGCCGGTCATCGTGCTCGTGTCCTCATAGCTCTGGAACCCGATCGATTCGTAGCGGGCGTTCCCCGCGCTGATCGTCGGCAGGCGCCCGCCGTAGCCCAGCCGCGAGGCGCCGTAGATCCCGAGCGGCGTCCGCGACTCCAGCACCGCCCCGTTGGGCGCGAAGAGCGTCGGCAGGCCGGAGCCCACCCAGGCCGTCGTGTCGTTCAGCGTGAGGTCGCCCCAGTTGTACGGCCGGAACTCCGGCATCACGCCGGCCGCTGTGTAGACGCGCTCGTTCAGGGACGTCTTCGCGCCTCCGGTGACCGCCGAGCGATAGACGGCGCTCTGCAGGCCGTGCCAACGGCCGCGATCGCCCCGCTCGTACGCGTTGGCATCGGCCGGGAACGCGGTGCCGACGGTGTCGTACGTCACCGCGTCGCTCAGGCGCGCGGCCCCGGCGGAGATCACCTTGTCGCTGGTCACATAGCGGCGGCCCGTCGCCTCGCAGAGCAGGGGACAGCCCGGGTATTGCGGCGGGATGTTCGGATCGGATGCCTGATAGTAGAGCCTACCGTCGTCGTCGATGAAGAACGCGCCGGGTCCCGCTGGCGAGGTGATCAGCGAATCGCCCGCGCCGCACGCCGAGTGGTTCACCGTGGTGTCGCCGTGGATGAAGCGGATGCCGAACATCGTGGACGTCGCACCGGCCCCTGTAAATTTGAGATCCTGGTATTGCAGGTATCCCTGAGCGTTCTCCTTGAACTTTCCCAGCTTTGTCGTGAACGGGAAATAGTCGTTGATCGTTGTGAGCGTCGGTGGCGTATGCGTCGACGTCATCGTGTCCAGCGTATGCGTCTGCCCCTCGTAGACCCTCCGCAGTCTTGCACTGTACACCTTGCCTGTGGGCGTACAGCTATCGACCATCAACCGGTATTTGATCGTGTGCCCGAGGATCACACCACGCAGATCGATGTTACCGGTCCCCGAGTACGCACCGTTGGTCGTCCGTTGGAATCCGTACAGCGTGTCCATCGGCGCGGAGACGTTCGCGATATCACCGATCCAGATGTTCTGGCGGAAATTGATGTCGTCGAAGCGCAACGTCATCATCGAGTCCATCACGTGGCGATAGTCGGTCGGCAACGCCGTGTAATGACGATAGTGGTAGGTCGTGGAATCGCACTGCGATGCATACGTGGCGTTCGTGTCGATCGGGAATCCCCACAACGTGTCGAGGAGATGATTCAGATGCGACACGAGAGCGTGAGGTGAACCGGCCGATCCGACGATATTGCTCGACGTGTCGATCTTCCCACGATTGATCACCAGCTTCCCCGGGCGGAACGTGAGCCAGAGCGTGTCGGCAAGGACGCCGCAGGTATCGTCCCCGCCGATCACCGTATGGAAGATGGCGCCGATGGAGTCCGCCTGCGCCGGATAGAACAGGCCGCCGCCGGCAAGAAGCATCTTGTTGAGCGAGTCGGCGAAACGCTGCCGCTTCGCGAAGTCCGTGGGCTCATGGCGGTGGAAGTTCGCCCCGACGAGCACAGCGGCGGGCGTCTCGCCGTACGTGACGATGCTACCAACGGCGCCGCCGATCTGATTGCGATATCCGCTCTCGATCACCTCGACGTCCACGGCCCCCGTGCCGGTGTCGGCCGCGGCATACGTCGTCGACACCGGGAACAGCTTCACCACCGCGCCGATGATTGTGTCGACGTGATAGAAGCCGGCCGAGGCGCCGTTCGATGTGTGGGTCAGGCGCAGCAGGTCGCCCCGCGTCAGCCGCCCCACGGTCTGGTATGTCTGGGCGTCGACCGGGCCGAACGTCAGCCTGGGCGCCCCGCTCACGAACGCCTTCGTGATGGTGAGCCCCCCCTCCGAGCGGATCACCGCCCCCGCGTTCCTCGCCTTCTGCCCGAGTTGCTTGTAGATGTTCGCGGCCGGGTAGGCATAGGCGTGATAGGTGCCGATATGGAAGCTGGCGTCCCGCTCCAGCGTCAGGCGGTCGAAGCCGTCCACCGTGCGTGTGATCGTCGGCGCTCCGGTCGTGGAGTCGAACGCGACGCTCTCGGCCATGTGGTAGATGCCGTCGCCGTAGGTCAGCACGCTCTTCACATACGCAGGATAGCGGATCACCTTGGTTGCTACGTGGGTCTTTACGATGAGATTACGCTTCGATCCCGCAAGCTTGCCCGTCACCCTCGGCGTCCACGCGGCCGTGATGTCGAAGGATACGTCCCCGTTCGCGCGGAGATCTACCGTCTCGTCCTCCAGCGATCGCGTGTCCATCAGGATCTCACACTCCTTCCCTACGTCGGCGAGCTTCACGGAATCCCCGGGCTTGGCGGCCACCGGAATTTTCTCCCCAGGCTTGAAATAGTCATACTGCGTCAGGCTGCTGAGCGCCCAACTGTCCGGCTCCTCGAAACGCCCCCCGTACGAGGCCGTGCTCTTCGCTCTTCCGTGCATGCTGTTGATGGCGAAACGATAGCCCTGTGTCATCCGGAGCGAACGCCATTCGACGCTGACACCCAACCCGACTTTCGAGAGCCCGGCATTCACCGCACCGAGAATACCATGAGCGATGACTTCATCGAATGTGCCGTCCGGTTCTTCCGCCGACCTGATGGTCGTGTGCTGCGCCTTCGCACCGCTCAGCGTGTCGTACCATCCGAACGGCATGTCGCGGGCGGTGAAGAATTCGGCGACGCCGAAGCCGGGGTTGGTCTTGCCGGTATGGATGTTGCGGGTTACCACGCGCGCGTAGCCGATCGAAGGGCCGGGGAGAAGCGATTCACCGATCGGCCCCTCGAACTGCGCGAGATCCTCCCCGGCGATGATCTTCGTGACCAGGCGCGGATGTTCGCGCGCCGGATCGGCCGTCACCAGCGCGTTCTCATCCCGGCCGGTCGCCGGCTCGTTCGTCGCCACGCCGCTCGAGATCTCCTCCCGCCGTCCGTCGTCGTACTGCCGGTAGATATACTCCGTGCCGTAGAGCACGGTATCGTGCGGCGCGGTGTTGTCGAAGGAGAGCAGCCGCCGCACGCGAACGCCGCCGCCGAGCTTCGGCGCCAGGATCGGGATGCGGATCATCGAGTGCGCGTAATCGATCGCACGGCAATGATCGGCCGACACGAAGATCGATTCCTCGGCCTTGCTCAACAGCTCGCCGATCATCGAGAATCCCGTGCCGTCGTCGGCGACCGGATCGTTCGGCGAAAGCCGCCCGCGCTTGTTCCATTTGTAGAACTCGTGGCAGACCTGCTTCGGCACGGAGTATCCGCCGACGCCGAACTTCACGTAGAGCCCGTATCGCCGCACGCCGCCGATCATCGCGGAGTCCACGCCGACGGCGCTCGCGCGGGCATGCGCCGCGATATACGCGCTGTTGTATTGCGGCGCGTCGAAGTGCGCGGTGTCGCCGACGAGCGCGTAGAGCAACTTCAGGTAGATACGATCACTCCAGACGCCGGCGGCGGCGCTTGTGTAGCGCTGATTCATCACGGCCGCGTACCGCCGGAAGGTCACGCCGTCGGAGTCGGCAACGCCAAGATCCGCGAGGTTCAGGTAGTACTTGCCGGCGGCATCGCCGTCGGTCGAGGAGGAGTCGCCGAAGGTGCGCAGGAGCGTCACCATCGCGAGCGCCGGACGATCCTGCACGTAGGCGTAATCGTTCTGCTCGTACTGCACCTGCAGTTCCGCGCCGGTCGGCGAGATGATCCGCTTCAACTGCCATGCCGCCGGGTCGAATCGGTGGGGGTCCGGATGCTGGTTCGTCCAGATGCG
Source organism: uncultured Alphaproteobacteria bacterium (assembly GCA_964549365.1). Classification (GTDB taxonomy): domain Bacteria; phylum Bacteroidota; class Ignavibacteria; order OLB7; family OLB7; genus JAFDZV01. The sequence continues at coordinate 3,894 of CAZJYH010000178.1, read as the reverse complement.
GCCGCTGTCTGCACGGGCACGTCCGTCGAGCTGATAGTTTCCCCAGCGGTCCAGCTGGAACGGCGAATACTCGGGATTCTGCTCGGCGGCGCTCAGGGAGTCCGCGAAGCCGGCGATCTCCGGATACTTGCTCCGAATCTCCGAGGAGTACTCGGAGGATGTGCGATAGTCGTAGGCGAACTCGTACGGCGCCACCCGCGCGTTGCGGACGTTTCGACTCTCGCTCCAGACGCGGCGCAGCGTCAACATCCCCACGCGGTCCGCGCTGTCCGGATGCGGCGTCAGGGAGTTCGGCATCCCCGGCCGCAGCGAATAGTCGTACTCGAAGTGTACGGTGGCGAGCAGCGTGTCCGGGTTCCCGGACGGCCCCTTGGTGTAGAGCTCGATCCGCTCCAGCCGCCGCGACGGGTTCGGCGCCGCCGTGCGCTGCCCGGTGGCCGGCGTCCACTGCGCGCAGCTTGCGGCGCTGTCGCCGGCTGCCTGCACCATGTCCCGCTCGCCGATGAATCCCCACAAGGGCTTCGGCCCCTGGTACGCGTCCATGCGCTCGGTGTACGAGCCGCCGAGATCCTTCCCGCCGACGACGTCATGTTCGCCGTTGGTGATGAAGTAGGCGATGTGGGTCTTCGTCTCGATCGACCAGAGATAGTACTGCTCCCGTTCCCCCATCGAGAACGAACCGAGATCGTCCGCCGGATCGGAGAGGTCGCCCCCCGCGTACAACAGTCCGTTGTACGGCGTGCGCCAGTGGTACCAGCGCGCCGAGGCGGACGCATCCGCCTTTGATGCCGAGCCCGCCGTGCGTCGATAGTTGAACTTCGTGTAGCCGCCGATGTCGTCCGGCGTCGGGCCGTCGTGCGTCACGTCGATGTAGTCCGGCGTGGTGATGAGCGTCAGCAGATGCGCGACCGCCGTCGGCGCGTTCCGCTCCTCGCCGATCACCGTTCGCGCCGTGGTGGTGTCCTGCCAGGCGTAGATGATCTGCTTCCCGTGAAGGTTGGCGCCGCTGTCCACAGCGATGCGCCCCACTCCGAAGGAGAGCCGCTTCTCGCCCCGCGCGTACACCGGCAGCCCGTACACCGAATGCCCGCCGGATGCGTCGGTCACGGTGATCTGGCCGATACCGTCCGCCAGCGCCGAGTCGCCGCGATTCAGGTACGCTGCCGCACCGGCGTCGTCGTCGTGCGTGCGATAGTGATATCCGCTGCTCGTGGTGTCGAGAAGATCACGGTTGCGGTTGAACGCTACATACGTAGTGCGGCCGACTCGTTGGCCGCCGTTGAGCGATGCAAACGCGCCGTCGGTCAGTGAAGGCATCATCGAGCCGGCGATGTGTGCCTGCTCGGCAGCGTCATTTCCTGCCGTCAACACGCTGCCGCCCGGATCGCCGCCGTACCGCAAAAACCAGGCATCGTCGCGCATTGAGGTATCGAAACGCGGAGTCGTCGAGCCGATTGTGCCGGGCCATGATTTGGACGCAATCGAATGAGAACCGACGCCGATCGCGCCGCCGAATCCGATACGGAGGCCCGCTATGATTTCGAGCCCGCGGTTGAATATCGAATACTGATTGACCACCAACTCCGGACGGAATTCACCGATCCGCCGGGTGTACAATCGCATGGATCCGACAGGTCCGCCCCCCGAGACGAAGTAGTTGTCGGCCGCGCTCAAGGGATACGCAAGGAAGAGATCGCCCACGCGATAGGTCGACGGTCGGTCGACGGCGTAGTCCATGCGATCGGACGAATCGGCGCGACCGCTGTACAGGTATCCGAGCGTGCGCAGGCGATAGTTCGGCACTCCCTCCCACCACGAATATGCTCCTGTCATACCGGCCTCGATTCCGGAGTGCGTCACCGGGCTCATCGGTACAAGCCATGTGTACGAAAGGTTGCTCGCTCCGCCCGTCATCCTTCGCAAGCCGATCGCGGACGTCGGGAATGGATCCGGATTCAGGAATCGATTCCAAGCCTTCGCCATCGTTGCGCCGGCGCCGTAGGCAAGGATCTCCTCGGTCTCATCGAGGTGTATACCGCCGAGACGGGCGAGATTTACAAACGCCGCGGGATTGATCTGCCAGCGATAACTGGTTCCCGAGTCACTCGTCGCAATATTGAGATCAACGAGCCCCTTCGCATCAAGAGTCACTCCTATATCGCGACGAAACCCCGTGTAGTTGTTGTAGCTGATCGCCTTACTGTACCCGGCACCGAGCCGCACGAGCGGGAACGTTGTATCGAAATCCTGGCTTGCGATCTCCCCACCAACCCGCTTTTGCCCCGATGCCGTCCAACTCTTGCGTGTGCGGTTCCAGATCGTGACCGAGTCGTTCCAGTCGTCAGGATAGCCGCGCACGTCACGCACGATCGCTCCGGCGTTCAACGACCACCCGTAGCCGACCCACGACGCACCCTGCTCCGGCGAAGTTCCGCTCTGGTATGAGAGCGTCATCGAGTACCCGCTCCCGTCGGGCCCGGGGATGGAGATCACCGGCAGCCCGAAGGAGAAGCCGCCCGTGAACGTGTTCACACTCGGACCCGCCCCCGTCCCGGGAGTCGAGAAGTCCGGCTGCAGCGGCCCGCTGGACTGCGCGAACGCGGCGCTTGCCGTCGCGACGGCGAGCACAAGGCATGCGAGGAGTCGGTGAAGTGTGGTATACACCGTCATGACCTTCTTCCTTCGTTGAATTCGGTGTCGGTACTGGTAGGAAACATCGAGCGTTGTTATCTCTGCAACACGGCCTTCCCCGCAACCTCGTCGGAGCCGCTCGTCAATCGGTAGACGTATACGCCCTGCGAGAGCCTTGTCGACTCGGTCGTGGTCGGGCTCCACGTCGCCGTGTATTCGCCCGGGGCCATATCGGCATCGACCACCACGCTCACGAGCCTCCCCTCGGCGCTGTACAACGCAAGCCGGACATGCCCGCGGGCGGCGATGCGGTAGGTGAACGTCAGGCGATCGGTGAAGGGATTCGGATAGGCTGCAACCGAGGCGGAGGCAGCGGCCGAACGCGCGCGCCCGGAGCTCAACGTGTTCAGGCGCCCGGCAACCACGTCTGAATGTAGCGTCCGGGTGTTCGAGATCGGCCATCGCACCGTCACCGAGTCGATCGAGCGGGCGTCGCCGAGGCCGATGTGAAGCCGCAACGGATCCTGCACCCCGAGGCCGCGCCCCGAGCCCAGATCGGCGACGTGCCGCTTCCCCCCCGCGAACACCTCGACGTGCGCGCCGATCGGCAGCCGCATGCCGGCGGGGTCGTCGAGATCCAGCGTTACCTGAGCGTTGCTCGCCGCAGGCATCGTGTTGCGATACAGACGCAGGCGCCCGTCGCTGATCATCGAGAGATCCAGACTGCCGTCGTTGTCGTAATCGACCCACACAACGTCCGGTCCGCCGGAGACGCGGCCCAACCCAAGCCTCGATGTTTCGCGCTCGAAGCGCCCCGGCTCGGTCTGGCGGTACAGCTCCACGAAGCTGCACCGGCACGATGCGGCAGTGACGATGTCCGGCGCGCCGTCGTTGTCGATATCTCCCCACGCCCCGCCGGAGAGCTCGTACCCTGCGGGAATCTTCCCGCCGACGAGGCGGGATGCCGCCGTGCCCACGACGGCTGGACGTACGGATCCCTTCTCCATGCCGACACCGGGCGGTGGTCCTTCGAACTGCATCGGGGCGAGCAGGTCGGCACGTCCATCGCCGTCGCCGTCGGCCCAGTCACAGCCGACAATTCGTGTCCCACCCGCCGTCGTCGATCCGAACGGCGACGCCGGCCGAGCGTTGGGCGATCCGATATTCCATGCGATGTATCCGCGGCCGTCGCCGACGAAATAGAGGTCAACCCGTCCGTTCGAGTCGAGGTCCAGCATCTGGCAGGCGTCGACCTCGCGGATC
>CAZJYH010000177.1:3622-8749 GCA_964549365.1 uncultured Alphaproteobacteria bacterium | reverse complement strand
GAGCTCGTCCACCTTCAGCGCGGCATCGCGATACTGCATCACCTGTACCGAAAGGTCCTTGTTCAACTGGCGGAGTGCGTGGTTCTCGGTCTCGAGGGCATAGGGATTGGGGAGCCAGCTCAACGCGGACTGCACGCTTGCGACGACGCCCACCGAGATGGTTCGGAAGGATCGAAGCTGCGAGCTGCTGCTTCCCGAGATCAGCAACAACGAGATCACGATCAGCACGAATGCCGTTGTGTACTCTTTGTAGCGGAGGAAAAGCTCAGCGATGCGCCACATGACAGGAAGGTTATGGGTTATGAGTGATGGGTTATGAGTTACGTGCTTTGACCACCGTCGAAGCCGCCGCTCCGTGTGAGCAGCACCCATAACCCATAACTCATAACTTCTGCATCCTAGTACCGTCGGCTCTTGATCAGGACCTGTGAATACTGGTTCAGGTTCTCCAGCACCTTTCCGGTCCCGCGCACGACGGCGGTGAGCGGATCCTCGGCCACGAACACCGGAAGGCTCGTCTCGCGGCGCAGGCGTTCGTCGAGGCCTCGCAGCAACGCGCCTCCGCCGGTGAGCATGATGCCGCGGTCGAGGATGTCGGCCGAGAGCTCGGGGGGCGTGCGCTCGAGCGAGAGCTTCACCGCATCGACGATCGCCATGATCGGCTCGGAGAGTGCCTCGCGGATCTCCGCGCTGGTGACCGTGGTCATGCGCGGCACGCCGGCCACGAGGTCGCGCCCCTTCACCTCGATCTGCACCTCCTCCTCGAGCGGCATGGCCGTCCCCACCTCGTGCTTGATGGCCTCGGCGGTGCGTTCGCCGATCAGGATGTTGTGGTTCTTCTTGAAGAACTGGATGATCGCATTGGTCATCTCATCGCCGGCGATGCGGATGGACTCGTCGTTGACGATGCCTGCCAGCGCTATCACGGCGATCTCGGTGGTGCCGCCGCCGATATCGATGATCATGTTCCCCACCGGGGCCTCTACGTCGAGCCCGATGCCGATCGCGGCCGCCATCGGCTCGGCGATCAGATGAACCTCCTTGGCGCCGGCGTGTTCGGCCGAATCGCGGACCGCTCGCTTCTCAACCTCGGTGATGCCGGAAGGCACGCACACGACGATGCGACGCGATGGTTGCCACGTTGGCGAGATCTTCCGGATGAATGCGCGAAGCATCCCTTCGGCGATCTCGAAGTCCGCGATCACACCGTCCTTGAGCGGACGAATGGTGCGGATGTCCTTGTGAGTTTTGCCGATCATGGCCTGCGCCTCTCGCCCGATCGCAACGATCTTCTTCGTTGTGCGATCGAAGGCAACGATGGAGGGCTCGTTCAGAACGATGACCTTCCCCTTTACCCAAATGAGCGTATTGGCGGTGCCGAGATCGACAGCGATGTCGTTGGAGAAAACGCCGAACACAGGAAGGAGTTTACTGGAGTTGTTGAAAAGCAAAAGAGCGATTCGCGCCGCCGGAATCGCCTCTTCGTAAAACGTCACCAAGATGGACACTCCACGGAGGGGATCCAAGCCGCTCGCCCCGATTGCGGGCTTCGGAACGATTTATTTCGTGCCTTCACGACGATGCGTGCCGCGTGCATGCTCCTCGGCATTCCGAGACGCTGCTTCGAGCAACAGCGCGCGAGCACGGTCGCCGGTGGCATATGCTTCGCGCTCCGCATCGATCGAGCGGTACGCATCGTACCACGCGCTCCTCAGCGCCGCGCTTCGCAGGCTGCGGGCCAACAGGAGATTGCGCATAAATGCGCGCAACCAGTCCCGGACGTACCGCATGTAGAAAAGACGGCTTGCGCGTTGCTGTCGGACATGTTCGGCCTCGTGGCGAAGCAGAACGAGAAGCTCGATGTCGACGTGCGCGGCATGCCGGAGCAGGAACACGCGGCCGAGGAGGGTGATGCCGGCCATTCCGGCACGGTGCGCGCGAAGGGGGAGTGTCGTGCCGACGATCACCGGGAAATCGAGAGGCGCGCCCTGAAAGATCAGCGCGACCGTTGATCGGGGAACCCGGAGCTGTTCGGCCGTCCGTGCGACCATCGCCCCGGCTTCTACAACGTATCGCACAGTCGATCGCCCGCGTCGCCGAGGCCGGGAAGGATATATCCCTGATCGTTCAGTTGCCGATCGAGCGCGGCGATGTACAGCCGCGCGTTTTCGAACCGGGTGGTCACTGCCTGCACGCCCTCGGGTGCCGCAATGATGGAGAGGAGGGAGACCGATGCGGCCTCTTCGAGTGGAAGCGCCGCCAGCGCGGCTGTGATGCTGCCCCCCGTGGCGAGCATGGGGTCCAGCAGAAACAGATGCGCGCCGCGAATATCCGGAAGATTCCGATAGTACTCGTGGGGCACCAGCGTCTGCTCGTTGCGTCGCAGGCCGATGAACCCGGCCGCTGCCTGTGGAATGATGTCGAGAAACCCGTCGAGCATCCAGAGCCCGGCGCGCAGGATCGGCACGGCGATCACGCGGCAGACGAGCGCTCCAGCGGCCGTCCGCTCCAGCGGTGTTTCAACCGTCACCGACTCCAGCGGCAGATCACGGGTGGCCTCGTATGCGAGCGCTCGCGAAATCTGACGCGTCGCGTTGCGGAACCGGACCGAGGATGAAGCGTGGCCGCGCATCACGCCGACGGCATCGGCAACGACGCTGTGCCGCAGGATGAACGGTGAGACGGGCTGTTCCGTTTGGTCCATCAATGGAAGAGCGTTCGGAAGTTGGGATAGAGCAGCAGCCCGACGCGCGGCTGGCTGACGAAGAATTCCTGCCGGCGGTGCCTCAGCTCGCGCTCGCCGGAGATCACCGACACATACCAGGCGGCCGTCGGCGCGATCGTGCCGTATTTGGTTTCGATGTTCAACGAAACACCCAGCGAGCCGCCGATTCCCCAGGCGGTTTCGGAGTATCCCTTCAGCGCCGTGTCCTTGGCGTTCTGTATGATGTACCGATCGATGCCGAACTCGTTGCTGAAGTAGGTGAGGCCGATCGACCCGAAGAACGTGATCACCTTGCGCGGATTCGCCGTAGCGCGCACGGAGATGTCCAGCGTGTTGTGCAGGTTCGGCGGAGGAGTCGGGTTCGGATCGTTGATCGCCTTGCGCGCCGCCAGAAAGGAGGAGTCGTCCGGCGCGGTCTTCACGTTCACGTGCGTGTACACGACGTCCAGCTGCAGCCAGTCCACCCCGAGCGGCTGCAACGGCGCGGCCGTGAGCCAGAATCCAACGCCGAGTCCGTTTGCAAGGGTCGTCGATTCGCTGATGTACGTGGAGCTTGCGATGTGGCCGCCGATGCCGATAAGCTTGTCGAACGGGGGCGGCGGGGTCGTGTCCACCGCGCGGACCGGCTGGCCGGGTTGCGCCGTGGCGCCCGCACATGCGGTGATCAGGAGCAGAAGGATGCCGAGGCCAAGTTGGAAGAAACGCCGGGCGTTTGCTGTAGTCATCTCTTTGATAGCGTCAAGTGTCGTGCCTCTGATCTCTGCCACTTTTTCGGCGACGAGGCGCACGTAGCTGGGCTCGTTCCGTTTCCCACGATGAGGCACGGGAGTAAGGTATGGCGCGTCAGTCTCGATCATAAGGCGATTATCCGGTACCCCACGCACCACATCGTCGAGCGTTCCCTTGCTGTAGGTGACGTTCCCCGTGAAGGAGATCATCGCGCCCAATGCCAACGCGCGATCGAGGACCGGTTGGTCGCTCGAAAAGCAGTGGAGTTGAAAGCGGAGTGTGCCGTCCTGTTCCTCCTCGATGATTCGGAGCAGGTCATCATCCGACTCCCTGTTGTGCACGATCGCCGGCAGGCCCAGTCGTTTGGCCAGACGGAGGTGATACCGGAACACCTCATGCTGCCGTTCGCGCGGCGCATACTCGTAGTAGTAGTCCAGGCCGATCTCACCCACGGCAACCGCACGCCCGCTCTCGGCGATCCTCGCGATCTCCTGCAGGTCGGCCTCGTCCACCTCATGCGCATGATGCGGATGCACGCCGACGGCAACGCGTACTTCGGGGAATCGGTCGGCCAGAGCGAAGGCATCGGAAAACTCCGACGGCCTTGTCGCCGGCACGACGATCGCCTCGACACCTTCGGCGCGTGCTCGATCGATCACCGCGTCGATGTCGTCGTTGAACCTGTCGACGTAAATATGGGAGTGCGTGTCAACCAGCGAGGGCATTCAGTACCTCATCAACGTGTCCCTTCACCTTCACCTTGGCGAAGATGTGGGCGATGCGTCCTTTCTCATCGATGATGAAGGTGGTGCGCTCGACTCCCATATACTTCCGTCCGTACATGCTCTTCTCCACCCAGACGCCGTAAGCGCTTGCAACGGCGCGATCCTCATCGGCAAGAAGCGGGAAGTTAAGGGATTCCTTCGTTATGAACTTCTGATGGCTCTTCGACGAGTCCGGGCTCACGCCCAGAAGCTCGGCGCCGTGGCCGATCAAGCGGTTCAGGTTGTCACGAAAATCACAGGCTTCCACCGTGCATCCGCTTGTCATGTCCTTCGGATAGAAATAGAGCACCAGCTTCTTCCCCTCGTAATCCTTCAGTCGGCGAATCGTGCCGTCCTGATCCGGCGCCGCGAAGTCCGGCGCCTTGTCGCCAACATTGAGCATGGTTTCGTTCTCCAGATATGTTCAGCGCGCATGCCGATGCCGTGCCTCACGTATCGAGACTCACGTATCGATCGTGCGTCGGCGTTGTTCCAACGCGTGGAACGTTCGGCCCCGCGAATGCGTTCCCGAGTTTCCTCGATGCCGCATGCAAGATTATGAGCGCTTCTTGCCGCCGCCCGGTCGTCCACCTCCGGGACGCCCACCGCCGGCGCGTCCGCCACCCGAGAAGCCTCCGGGGCGCCCACCGCCGGGGCGTCCACCGCCGGAGAAACCTCCCGGTCGACCGCCGCCGCGGCTGAACCCGCCACGCTTGCCGCCGAATCCGCCGCCGTGCGGCCGCTCCTCGCGCAACCTCCCCTCAACACGATGTCCTCCACTGCGCTCCGGGGTTTCCGATCCACCTTCGCGACGCTCGCCGAACGGTCTGTTGCCCCCCTCGCGACGGCCACCACCGCCGAACGGCCTGCCCCCCTCGCGACGTTCACCGCCGCCGAACGGCCTGCCCC
>CAZJYH010000177.1:0-3522 GCA_964549365.1 uncultured Alphaproteobacteria bacterium | reverse complement strand
CGCCGAACGGCCTGCCCCCCTCGCGACGTTCACCGCCGCCGAACGGCCTGCCCCCTTCGCGACGTTCACCGCCGCCGAACGGCCTGCCCCCCTCGCGGCGCTGACCACCACCGAATGGTCTCCCGCCTTCCCGTCCGGCTCCTCGTTCGCCCTTGCCGTACGGCGTAGCGCCGGGCCGGCTTGCGCCGCCCGTATCGCGCGGCCCGCGTCGAAGCGGCGACCAGCCACCTCCTTCAGCCTGCGGTTCCTGCACATTATCAGCTCTGATGACGCGGCTCGATGCGCCGGGGGAAAACCAGCCGCCGGGCTTCGCTTCATCGGCGTCAACATCACTGAAGTCCAGGTCGATATCGTCGTCAGCCGGCGCCGACGCGGTGCCGGCCTCGGCCGCATCGGTGGCGGCCAGCACGATGATGAAGTCTCCCTTGAAGCGCTGCTCGGAATACTTGGCGAACAGTTCGCCGAGCGTGCCGTGCAGAACGGCCTCGTACTGTGTGGTCAGGTTGATCGCCAGCGCTGCCGGGCGATCGGGCATGGCGATGCTGAGCGCCTCCAACAGCGATCGGAGCCGGAACGGAGTTTCCTGCAACACGAGCGTTCGCGTTCGTCCGGCGAGCGCCATCGCCGCATCACGACGTTCCTGCGGGCGGCGTGACAAATAGCCGATGACGTCGTACGCGCCGGCGGCAAACCCGCTCGCAGTGACGGCGGCTGCCTGCATACTGATGCCCGGCACCAATTGGATGGGCACACCGAGGCGGGTCAGCGTGCGCCGGAGCATCCCCTGCGGATCCGTCGCGGTGGAGAACCGATCGTCGATCAGCACCGCCACGGTCTTGCCGTCGCGAAGCAGATCGATGATGGTATCGGTCATCGCGCGCTCGTTCTCCTCCTCCAGCACCAGCAGGCGCTTGGCGATGTTGTGCGATCGAAGGAGCCGGGCGGCGGACTTGTAATCGCCGCACACCACCATGTCGGAGCGCTGGAGATTCTTCAGCGCGCGCACCGTGATGTCGTCCGGGTTCGCGCCGGGCACACCGATGTACAGCATGCGCCCGGGGATCAACTCCGGCTTCGGAGCCGGGCCCACGTTCGGGGTCGGCTCCGCGACCTCCGTCACATCTGCGCCGTCCGCGGCGTCGCCGTCGAGGAGCGCGTCATCATCGGCATCGCTCTCGGTGTCGCCATCGGCATCGCCGTCGAGGAGCGCGTCACCATCTGCCACGTCCAGGATCCGGGCGTCGTCGTTTTCGCTCCTCGCGCCCGCATCGGGCTCGCCCGCATCTTCCGGTTGCGCATCGTCATCGGGATGCCCGCCCTCTTCGTCGGTTGCGGGAGCATCGGCAGCATCGTGCGGATCAGTCGACGCGTTGCTCTGCGCGGTCGTCGCCGGCGTGATCGCCGGTGTCTGGGCCGTTGCGGACTCGTCGTGTGAAGGAGGGAGCGATGAAGCATCGTCCGCGGTAGGGTCGGTCTGGGAGTGCGAGTCGATCATGAAGAACAATAGATAATGCCGGGCGAGCGTCGCATGCGCAAGCTTCGCCGGGCGTGGACGAGTCGGGAGAGGCGATGTTTCAGGGGTGTCCCGGTTCCGATGGTGCCGGGGTTACGTTGCTGCGATACCATTCCTTGAGGAACATGCCGATGACCGCGGCGAGCGGCACGGCGATGAGCAGGCCGATGAATCCGAGGAAATGCGCGAATACGAAGAGCGATGCGATCATCACCACCGGCGGGAGCCCAACACGATCGCCGATCACACGGGGCTCGACGACATATGCGTTCAGCGCATGCAGGCCGAAGACCATCGCGGCGGTGATGACGGTGTTCAACAGGAAGTTCCCCGGGGCGAAGAGGAAGATGATCATCGCGACGCCCAGGTTCAGGAAGATGCCGACCGACGGGATCAGGTTGAAGACGCCGGTGAGGATGCCTATCACCACGGCGTACGGAACATCGAAGATGCTGAGCACACCCACGGCGACCGCCCCGACGAGCGAGGAGGTGATCATGATGCCGCGCAGATACGAACTGAGGATCAGATCCACCTGACGGATGTAGTACACGTGGCCCGGGTTGTCGCGCAACACCTTCGAGCGGATGAAGCCGCGCAGCCGATTGAAGTCGATCATCAGATACAGGCTCAGCAGCGGAATCAGCAGCAGGTTGACGACGCCTTCGAGAATCGTGGTCGCGTTCTTGAGGAACGTGCCGAGGTTCGTGAAGAGCCAGGTGATCGTCGCCTTCAACTGCGGTTCGATTTCGTTGACCACGATGTCGTGTGCCTGCGCGTGCGGGATCCCCAGGCTCTCCAGCTGCGACACCAGATAGGCGCGATCGAAGATGGAGTTCGCCCCCTTGAGCAATCCGTCGGCCGAGCTGAGCAATTGCTGCATCTGGTCGATGAGACCGGGGACCACGAAGATGCCCACCACCGCATACAGACCGAGCATTCCCAATGTGATGCCGACGGCCGTCACCCAGCGCGGAACGCCCATGCGCTCGAAGCGGGAGACGAGCGGGGAGAACAGATACGCGATGACGAACGCGATGATGAACGGCGCGAGCACGCCGCTCAGGTTCAGAAACAGCCACACCAGAAACGTCAGGATGCCGAGCTGGATCGTGCGGCGCGGCACGATGGCCTTGCGGAACGGATAGAGAAAGAAGACCAGCGCGGCAAGCGGGAACACCGGTTGAATGATGCCGGTGATCGTGGACGCGGTAAGCAGCAGCAGCAGCACGAACCCGCCCAACAACGCGATGAGTTCCTGCACGTCGCCGCCACGTCGCCACGGCGACGCGGCGGGGGCGGGCTGCGTCGGCAGGCCCGGCTCCACGGGGGGCGTATGATCGTTGCTGTCGGCCATCGGTTCTTCGATATGGGCGCACTCCCCGTCGCCTGTCATGCGAATGCATGCGCGACGCAATCGGCGTGCTGTACAGTTTGTCTCACGCGACCAGGAGCCCGACCGGACGTGCTTCGGGTCGTCGTCCGGAACGTGCTAGGCTTTGCCGGTGGAACCGAACCCGCCGGCGCCGCGTTCGCTCTCGCTCAGCTGCTCGACCGGCACCCAGGCCACCCGCTCGTAGCGGGCAACGACCGCCTGGGCGATCCTCATGCCGCGCTCGATCGTGAACGGCCGGCTGCCGAGGTTGGCCGCGATCACCATGATCTCGCCGCGGTAATCCTCATCGATCGTCCCCGGCGTGTTCAGCATCGTGATGCCGTGGTTGATCGCGAGGCCGCTGCGCGGGCGCACCTGACATTCGAAGCCGTGCGGAAGGGCGATCGCGATCCCGGTGGGCACCAGCGCGCGCTCGCCGGCGGCGAGCGTGATCGGATGCTCCACGGCCGCGCGCAGATCCATGCCGGCGGCGCCCCGGGTGGCATACGTCGGAAGCGGGATGTCGTCGAAGCCCGCGCGCACGCGCGCTATCTGAACGGGGATCTCTGCAGTGTCGCTCATCGGCCTGGCACGCGCTTACTTGAATGCGTCGATGCCGGTGATGTCCGCACCG
>CAZJYH010000176.1:0-8758 GCA_964549365.1 uncultured Alphaproteobacteria bacterium | reverse complement strand
GACCGCGTCAAACAGAAGTGCACCGGCAATCCGTGCACAAAGTGCCGTTTCACACGCGATGTGTACGGCGAGCCCGACGGCTGCGTCTGTGCCGCCGGCAAACAATGCGATCACACCATCGAGATCGACGGCAACGGGTCGTATCTCGGGAACAACCTGTACTGAAGGCGCGCGGGTGGAGCCCTGCGTTCTCACGCCGCGGAACGAACGCCGCCGGGGATGGAAGCGTCCCCGGCGGCGTTCCTCGCATTGAGCGGATGGATTCGGCCCGCATATCCGGTGCGACCGTCGACGTCACGAGCGCGGCAGCCGATTCGCCGGCGACCGCCGTCCTCGCTCGGAATGAACCCCTTGCCGTGGGCGTGGGGCACACCCACACAATGTCCTCCCCTCCTCCGTATGCATCACCATGTAGCTGAACATTCCATCGTGCGACCTATATTTCGCCCCCGTTGACTCCCCACACTGACTGCATCGACTCACCCCGATGTTGAAGTATTTCTGTTCCTGACTGCGCTCAACCGACTTGTCGTGAAATTGACGAGTCGGCTTCATTCCCTGATTTCGATGGATATAAGAAATGCATCGGAACCACGAACACGGCTCGCTCCATTCCATATCACGCAATTCGCATCGTTCCTCGGGCCACGATCTGCATTCGAGCCCGGCGAGCGAACGCGCTGCGCACCGTGCATTTGCCGAGGGGCGGCGGCGCCTCTACGTGGCACGCGAGGGGGAGCTGGAGGCGGTGAGCCGAATTGTCGCCGATGAGGGACGATCGCTTGTAGTGCATGCGGCTTCGGGGGCCGGGAAGAGCTCGCTGGTCGCCTCCTGGTGCCACGAGATCCGCCTGCGGCGCGCCGACATCGCGGTTGTGGAATTCTATGCCGCGAGCGGGTCGGGTGACCGCTGGGCCCTGATGCGCCATGTGCTGCTGGAGCTGGCGGAGTTGCTGGGGCTCTCCGACCCGATCCCCTCCACACCGGAAGGATTGCAGCGCGCCTTGCACGAGTGGCTTTGGTACGCGCACGAGACTCCGCTCGTTGTCGTGATAGACGGTGCCGACCGCATTGCCGATTCGCACGACGACATGCTCTGGCTTCCGCGGAGCTTCCCTCCATGTGTTCGGTTTCTTGTCACCACGGCGCGCGAACGGACTCGTGATGAGCTTTCTGATCGAGGATGGGCCACGCTGGCGCTCGGTCCGCTCACGCACGACGAGCGCCAGAAGGTTGTCGAGCGAGTGATCGCCGAGCAGCCGGCCCGCATCGCTCCCGGACTGATGCGTACGGTGATGAGCGATTTCGGCAGCGCCAACCCGTTGCTGCTGCGCACTCGCGTCGAGGAGCTCGGCCGTTCGGTACGCTCCGGCATCGCCGATCGTTCCGTGGGCGATTACCTCGCCGCTGCCACGTTGGAGGATGTGTACGCCTTCCGCTTACAGCGTCTCGAGCAGGATCACGGCGAGCCGTTGGTTCGCGACGTGTTGAGCCTGCTCGTTGCCGTGCACGAGGGGCTCGACGGCCGCGACCTCATTGAGTTGACCGGCGTGCGGCCCGAGGAGCTTCATGCGCTGCTCGACGATATCCGTTACGACATCATCCCGCGCATCGACGCACACGGCGAACGCTTCGACATTTGCCATGATCACTTCCGGCACACCATCGCCGAACGATACAGCCGCCACGTGGGCGCCATGCGTTTCAGGCTGACCGAACACCTCTGGCGGTGTCTGGACCCGGATCGTGCCGCTCCGCTGTCGGTGCCGGCGGCGCGAGGGGTTGCGGAGCTGGCCCGCCAGTTGAACGATTGCCGCGACGATGATCGCCTTCGCGATCTGTTGCTCCGCATTCCGGTTATGACGCTACTGTGGAACGGCACTGCGGCGTACGAACTCCTGATCTGCTGGCGTCGGCTGGCAGATCCCGAAACGATCGAGGATCTCTACGCGGAGAGTCTCGATGCCTATCGACCGGCGGCATCCCGTCACGATCTCATCGAGGCGCTGGCGGCGGTTGCCGCGTTTGCGCAGAGCATCGGCCGATGGGAGTATGCCGCCCGGCTTCGTCTGGAGGAGAACGCGCTGGCACAGGTGATGGGGGATGACGCGCGCCGCGCCGAGACGGCGGGGATGTTGGGCGCGCTCTGCCGGCAGCAGGGCGATCATGCGGCCGCGCTGGTGTGGCATGAACTGCAGCTCGACATCGCGTGCCGGTGTTCGATGCGTCGGCAGGAGTCCATCGCGCTCGGGCATATCGGCATGGTGTTTGCCGAACAGGGCCGGTTCCGTGAGTCGCTTCGGTACCACAGCCGTCAGGAAGAGGTTGCCCGATCGATCAACGACAAGCGCCAGATCATCAAGGCTACCGCGGGGCAGGCGATCGCGTATGATCGACTCGGCGATCATGCGGCGGCAGTAGGGCGCTACGAGTCATTGCTCCGGCTTGCCGAGCGCACCGGGGATAGACGCATGATGGCCCACGCTGCGCTCACGATGGGGGGAGTGTATAGCGCGCAGGGGGAGCACCGGGCCGCACTCGACGCGCATGCGCGGAATCTGGCGATCGCCGAGGAGTTGGGCGATCCACGTCAGTGCACCGTGGCCCACTTCAACATGGCGCTCGTGTACGTCGATCTCAACGATTACGAGAACGCGATTCGGCATCACAACATGAGCCTCGAGATCGCGCGGAGGCTCGGGTTCAAGCGTTCAGAGATGTGGGCGGCGGCGGGGTTGGGCGATCTGCATGCAGCGCGAGGCGATTGGGCGCGTGCGTTGGAGTTCTATCGACTGCAGCGCGAGTTGGCCGAGGAGACCAGCGATGAGATGAGCGTCGCTTATGCGATCGGTGGCGTAGGGATGCTGCACATGCGTCGCGGTGATCAAGCCCGTGCCGAGGCGATGCTCGACGATGCGCTCGATCGACATCGTTCCCTCGGGCATGTTCTGGGCGTGGTGCAGTGTTTGCTCGGCAAGGCAGTGATGCTCGTCGATTCCGTCGAAACGCTCGACGAGTCGGCCCCGCTTGCGGGCGTTGCCGTGACCGAACCTCAGGTCCGCGCCGAGGCGTTGAACCGTGCTGCGTCGTTTGCCGAGGAGTGCCATGCCGAATCGCTGCGGATCGATCGTGCCGACACTCGCTTCGAGTCCACGGTCCTGCTTGCGCGCATCGATGCGGCGCGCGGGATGCCGACGGCGGCGTTGCATCGGCTGGAGGGCCTGAACGCCCGCAGCGAGTCGCAACGCGCCGCCCTTCATTTTGCATTCGGTATCGCGCGAATCGCGGAAGGGCGCGTTGCCGAGGGCCTTGCGGACCTCCGAGCCGCGTGTAGGTTGTACGGCGATCTGTTCGAGCGTACCGGCGACATCCGATTTCGGGACCGCTCCCAACGGATCCGGAACTCGTGGCTCGGCGGTCAAGCCCGGCCGGTCGAGCCCGAGGCCGCAGCGAATGGTGGAGGGGCGCCATGAGCAACGTGCGGGGAGTGGTCGCGGGAATGTATGCGAACGGCGAAACGCATGATGCCTCGCTGCTGCACGCAGGCGCAAGCCTCCTTGCGGCCGGCGACTATCGTGGTGCCCTTGCGGCGTATCGTTCGGCCCTCGCCTCGGCGGAGAGGGCCGGCGATCAGCACGTGGTCGCTGCTGCGTGCGATCACCTCGGCGCCCTCGCATCCGACTCCGGAGATTATGTCCCGGCCATCGACTACTATCTCCGCGCGCTGTCGTTGTTCGAGGAGCTGGACGACGCGCCACGCACGGCGCGTGTACTGCACTCCCTGGGCTACGTCTACGGTCAATGCGGCGATCTCGACGTTGCAAGCGACTACCTGCTCCAGGCGTTGGATGCATTTCATGCCGTCGGCGACCTCGAGCACGAGGCCCGCGCGCTCACAAACCTCGGCGTGATCTACAGCAGTCGCGACGAGCCGGCGCGTGCGATCGAGTGTGCGCTCCGTGCACAGATGGTGTTCCAGGCGCTCGGTGATCTGCAGGGGACGGCCGCTGCCCTTATCAATGTCGGCGAGATTTCCATGCGGCTGAGGAATGCCGACATGGCACGATTGCACTTCACCCGGGCGCTGTCGTTGCTCCGTGAACAGCCGACCGCCGAGCTTCAGGTGCGTGCGATGATGAACATCGGGCGCCTGTGCGCCGAAGGGGATGACCTCCGCGAGGCGTTGGTGATCCTCGATCAGGCGCTGGCAATCGCGTTGGAGGGGAAACTCATCGCGGCGGCGTTTCAGATCCATGAGGACCTTGCGGGGATCCACGAGGTGTTCGGCGATCATCGTGCTGCGTTGGAGCATCATCGCTCCTACGTGCGGCTGATGCGCGAACATGCAGGGCTGCAGAACCAGAAGGCGATCGCGGAGTTGCGGTTGCGGTTCGATCTGGAGCGTGCCCTCAAGGATGAAGAGATCAGGCGTCGCAACGAGGTGATGCAGGCCGTGGTGCGGACGCAGGAGGAGGAGCGGCGCAGGATTGCCGGCGACCTTCATGATGGCGTGGGGCAGTTGCTGGCCTCCGCCAAGATCAACCTGCAGCGCCTGGATGCAGCCCCCGACAAGCTGACGTTGACCGATCTCGATGCTTTGACACGCTCGATGGCCGCGCTCGACCGCGCCTGCACCGACGTGCGCACCATAGCGCACAGTCTTGCTTCGAGCACCCTGGAGGAGTTGGGGCTTGCCGCCGCTGTTCGCGAGATCGTCGACGGCGTTGCCTCGGAAACCGGGCCGGCATTCCATCTGGAGCTCGACCCACCGAGCCAGGATCTTCCCGAATACGCCGCGCTCGTGCTCTATCGGATTGCACAGGAGCTGATCGCCAACATCCTGAAGCATGCCGACGCATCGAACGTCTATATCGAGCTGTTGCGCCGCGACGATCGTGTCCTGTTGATGGTGCAGGACGACGGCCGCGGCTTCGATCCAACGCGCGGCGGGCATGTGGGGATGGGGCGTCGGAACATCGAGACCCGTGCCCGCACCGCCAACGGCATTGTGGCGTTCGACTCGCGTCCGGGGCACGGCACTACCGTGACGGTGGAGATTCCGTTGTTCAACTGAACGGAATACCGGATTTCAGGTATACGAACGCATTGACCGCAGCTCGGTATTTCCGGGGGGCGCCCGAGGGGCGATCTTTGCCAATAGCTTATGACGATCTACCAGCACGAGATAGCAATGGATATGATCGACGTTCTCATCGCCGACGATCACAGGATGTTCGTCGAGGCTCTGACGGCGCTGCTGAGCGCCAGCGACGACATCCGCATTCGCGCCACTGCTTCCAATGGCGAGGAGGCGATTGCCATTGCCGAGGCCAACGACGGCGCCGCCGTGCTCGTGATGGACATACGCATGCCGCTCATGGACGGCATCAGCGCCGCGAAAATCATCCGCAGGCGCTGCCCAAGCGTTCGTATCATCGCTCTGACCGATCAAACGGACAGCGGCTCCATCACCCGCGCCATCAAGGCGGGCGTGGATGGATACGTTATCAAAACCTCCGCCAAGGAGGAATTCCTCGCGGCAATCCGAAGCGTCGCCGCCGGCAAGCAATATTTCGGCGATCGGCTCACCGGGGCGCTGATCGGTGCACTGCGCGGCGAGAATGAAAAGGTGCTGGGTGGAGATCCCCCGATATCCGAACGCGAGAAGGAAATCCTGCGATTGATCGCCATGGAGTTCACGACGAATGAAATCGCCGACAAGTTGTTTCTGAGCCACTACACCGTTGAAACGCACCGTAAGAACCTGATTCACAAGCTGGGCGTGCGCAATACCGCCGGTCTCGTGCGCATGGCCATTCAGCTCGGCCTGATAAGCTGCGAATAGCCACCTCTTCACTACCTACTTTCAGGTATTCCCGACAGATCCATGCGACGGGCGATTGATGAGCCCGTCCGATCGCCGCATTTTTGTTACGAGTTATTCATTATTCATTCACTAAATGCGTGATCGCATCCGGCAATCGTGGTGCTCGGATCCCTGCTCCTCGCGAGCGATGCCCTGCCGCCTACGTTCGGCGGCTCAGTAGCGCGAAGCCAACAAAGCGGAATCGATGAGATCGTCCAGGACGGCAACAAGCGCCGAGATTCCGGGCCGTATCGCCTCGATGAATGACTGCCCACCACTCGCGAGACCATGTCGGGGCACGGAGATCGGATGAGCGCGCAGAACAACACATGGAAAACACAGCGAAATGCCGCACGACGGCGAGAACGAGCAAGTGCTATCGATGTCTGATAATGGCTATAGTTGTGATAGCTACTGCGTTGATCGCTTCGGGTCTGTACGCACAGATCCCCGCCGATAACAACTACTTCCTCTGGGTTCAGTCGCCTGCATCCTTCAACAATTCGACTCCGTCGGCCGCCATGTACAGTGTTGCGACCGATACTGAAGGCAATGTCTATGCAGCAGGGAGTGTGAGGGACGGCGATCCGATGGTCGACGTACCGTTGATCGCGTACGCGAGGTCCGGGGAAAGCAATCGTACGGGGCGGGAGTTGTGGCGTCTGGAGACGACGCGCGGAACCATGGTCGGCCGTGCCGTCGTGTACGGTCGGGGCAATGTCCTGTACGTTGCCGGTGAATGCAGCGGTGACGTCGACCTCCGAATTCGGGACTGGAGCGTGGATCTCCCGCACCAACCCGAGGCGACAATTTCAGGTGGCAACTACTTCATCCTCAAGATATCCCTGGACGATCGGAAAATCGCGTGGATGCGCCGGTACCCATCGACAGTCGACGCGAGCGCATGCCGGCTGGCCTTGAACGGCGATTCCACCCTGTATGTCGCCGGAACATTCAAGGGGAGTTTGGTGATCGACAACGGAGTGTCTTACAATTCGTTGGGGCACAGCGCATTCGTCTCGCGCATGAACGCAGTCACCGGTGCGGTATCCTGGTTCGCGCAGGCGGATTGTGATTCCGCGCGTGTCGCAGATGTCGTCCCGCTCGCATCAGGTTGTGTTCTGTTGGCAGACTTTCGTAACAGGATTCTGTTCGGTAGTGCAAGCAGCAGCACAGTCTACACGGCCATCGAGAACTCGCATGGCGGTTCGGATATCGTCCTCGCCCTGTTCACAGATGGTGGAGTCCTTCAGGCGACGCGAACAATAGGTGGTCATGGCGATGAACTCGCCGGTGGAGCCGTACTCGGAAAGTCGGACGAAATGTACGTTTGCGGTTCCTTCAACGACTCAATGAGCGTGCCTAGCATAATGGCCGATGGGCGTAGCGGCACGCCGGTTCTCGATGTACGCACACTCGTCCCGCAGGCCGATCTGAATTACGGAAATCCAAGCTCCGAAGATGTCTTCATCGGTCGCTATCAATTCGATGCAAATGCATTTGATTGGATCGCCTCCGCCGGCGGTAGTGGCTCGGACAAGGCCCGTGGAATTGCACGCCGAGATACCTTTGTCTACGTTGTCGGATCCTTCTGGGATGTAGCGAGTTTCAATTCGGGCATTGCCGGCCTGTCCGGAATTCGACGTCCGGCGCACAGTAGCGGACATCAGGATTTATTCGTTGCACGATATACGCAAAATGGAAGAATCGAATACGTAAAGGCCGGAGCCAAAACGGACGACGATTGGGGTTTCGCCATTGCCGCCATCGGGGACTCGAACAAAATTGCCAGGGGAAGCATTCTCAATCTGGCCGACGCGATGCGGGATACCACCGTTGTCGTCGGCGCATGTGCTCAGGGAGCTCAATTCGACGGAAAAGAGGGTGGTAGCGGCTCATCCACACGGTACTTTGTCTCGTTGCTTCCGACCCAGACGGACCTGGATATCCTTCCTGACTCGTCGGGGAATAGTGCGATCAGGCCTTCCGGTTATCCAATCGAGGCGTCCATCGTCAATAGAAGTGCTCACGCGGTAAGGGATATACGTGTACGCATCACGGTTTTCTATGAATCGCAGGTGAAATGCGTATTCGATACGATCTTGCGTAAAATCACGAATTCCGGTAATGTGGAGAGAGTGCGCTACCTTCCACCGGATTCCATTGTGCGACGTTTCAAGCACGTTGCGAAGGCCGTCGTCGCTTCGGAGTACAATGACGGCACAACGTCATGGTATGACACCACGCAAATCTGGTTCGGTCCATTCGCCGGTCTGCAATTCCGTGGGCATACGCACGATGCCTTCAGACAAGATTCGCCAGACGGCCCGCTTATTCTCTCGTCGTCGACCGACAGCAGTGCCTCGGGAGAAGTACTCCTTGGAAATTCCGACGGCGTGTTTCTGGATTTTGACGCCCGGAGTGTTGTCGTACACGATGGTGCTGTACTTCGAGTTAGCGGACACTCGCAAATGGGGCGTAACAGCCGGGCGCAGCCATCGGCAACTACAACGGCAAGCGTTGAAGGTGATTCGATCGTGTTTCGTTGGCGGTTTCCAAGTTCAAGGGTGGATAATCCGGGTCTTCGCGTGTTCCGCGGTGGTCGTCTGCTTCGCACTCTTTGGAAGATATCAACGGTCAAAGTCAGTGGTGCATCGACCTTGTCGTCTCTCGGTGTGATCATTGGCAATGGCGTTTCGTGGCGATTCGATAGACAGGTCAGGATCGCCGGACTGGACGTCGACTCGGTAGTTGTCGGTTTTGAATCAGGTGAGCAGCTCGTTTCCGATAGTACATTCAGATGCATCGTGAGCGTAGAAAATGGTGGTACGGTGAAAGTCGTGAGGGCTGGTCTCTTGAAACTCGGCGCGGCTGCGAGCATCCGTGGAAACGC
>CAZJYH010000175.1:0-8774 GCA_964549365.1 uncultured Alphaproteobacteria bacterium | reverse complement strand
ACTCGTGCAGGTGGAGCTTATCTGCGCGATGGTGTCGACCGTGAACAATTGTCCCTCGTGCGTGCGCGGCCACGTCAACAAGAGCATGCAGCACGGCGCCACTCGGGGGCAGATCGAGGAGGGGCTGCGCGTTGCGGCGCTGATCGCCGGTTTCGCGACGTTCACGAGGATCGGCTGAGCGGCTCCACAAAAAGTAACAGCCCGCATCGTTGCCGGCGGGAACCGGGGAGCATAGCTTCGCGCGCCTTTTGCACCGCGCGCTCCAGGGATGAAGCATGGCCCGTTATCATGCCCAGCGCGGAGGTCGGCCCTGCCGGTCTCCGCGCCGTCGTCTGTGCCGCGGTGAAGGTCGATCGTGACGTGAAGTTTTCATGACATGGATCGGACGTGATAATCTGGTGGCGCGGCACTTTCTAACTCGTATTTTTACCCCCTGCGTTCGCGCGAGGAAGCCAAACCGCGTGGTTTGATCCATCGGTTCGAGCCCATACTCTCCGAGTCAACGTCCAGCGTTTCGAGTACATGAACAGCAAGCCCGATATCTCCTCGACAGATCGTCCCGAAGCCGAAAGCGAGCCTCACGGTTGGACCGCTGAAGACGCGCGTTCGCTCTATAACCTGGACAAATGGGGCGAGCCCTATTTCTCGATCAATCCGAACGGCCATGTGGCCGTGCGCCCTTCGTATGAAGGAGACACGGAGATCGACCTGTACGAGGTCGTCGAGGAGGTGCGTCGCCGCGGCATACAGCTCCCGGTGTTGATCCGATTTCAGGATCTGCTCCGCCGCCGCGTGATCGAGCTGAACGAGAGCTTCCGCCGCGCGATCGAGGAGTTCGAATACAACGGCGAGTATCAGGGCGTCTACCCGATCAAGGTGAACCAGCTGCACGAGGTGGTGCTGGAGATCATGGAGGCGGGCGAGCCGTACAACTTCGGGCTGGAGTGCGGTTCGAAGGCGGAGCTGTTCGCGACGCTGCCGCATCTGGAGCGCGACAACATGCTCCTGATCTGCAACGGGTACAAGGATCTGACCATGATCCGTACCATGCTGATGGGGCGTCAGCTCGGCAAGAACATTCTCCCGATCCTCGAGAAGTACAAGGAGTTCGACGACCTGCTCGTCGAGTCCGATCGCCTGGGCGTTCGGCCGGCGTTCGGCGTTCGCGTGCGGCTGGCGACGGCCGGCACGGGGCGCTGGGCGGAGTCGGGGGGCGACGTCTCGAAATTCGGAATTTCGATTCCGGACACGCTGAAGCTGATCGAGGTGCTCCGCTCGCGCGATCAGATGGACGCGTTTCAACTGGTGCACTTCCACATCGGCTCGCAGATCACGGACATCATGGCGTTGAAGTCCGCCGTGCGCGAGGCGACGCGTATCTACGCGAAGCTTGTGAAGATGGGGCTCGGCATCCGTTACATCGACGTCGGCGGCGGGCTGGGCATCAACTACGATTCGCCGGAGGCGGGCCTGCAGCAGAGCATCAACTATACGCTGCAGGAATATGTGAACGGCGTGGTGTACACGATCAAGGAGATCTGCGACAGCGAGGGCGTGCCGCATCCGACGATCGTCTCGGAGTCCGGCCGCGCGCTCACGGCGCATCACTCGGTGCTGATCGTCGGCGTGATCAGTGCCACGCGCAAGGGGATGGCCGAGGAGATCGCCCCGGTGACCGAGAGCGATACGCCGGTGGTGCGTGAGTTGAACGATCTGCTGGCAACCGTCGGCGCCGCCGTCGCCAACGGGCCGCGCGGCGTGGGCCAGCGAAAGGCGCGGTACCTCGAGACCTATCACGACGCGATCGAGAAGCGTCGCGAGGCGGACCTGCTCTTCTCGCTGGGGTATCTCTCGCTCGAGGACAAGGGAAAAACCGAGCAGATCTACTGGGCATTGATGCAGGCGCTCTACAAGGCGATGTCGCATCTCGATCCGGACTCGCTCCCGGCCGACCTGTACGATGTCGAGGAGCAGCTTGTCGATCAATATCTCTGCGACTTCTCGGTGTTCCAGAGCATGCTGGACCACTGGGCGATCGATCAGCTCTTCCCGGTGATGCCGATTCATCGCCTGGACGAACAGCCCACGCGCCGCGGCACACTGGTGGACATCACGTGCGACTCCGACGGCAAGGTGGATCAGTTCATCGGCGACGACGGCGAGCGCTCGTTCCTCGAACTGCATCAGGTGGACGGCAGCCAGTACTATCTCGGCTTCTTCCTGATGGGGGCGTACCAGGACATCCTCGGCGACATGCACAACCTGTTCGGCCGCGTCAACGAAGTGCATGTCTACGCCGATGAGGAGGAGCCGGGGAACTTCTACATCGAGAAGTACATCCCGGGCACGACGATCACCGAGGCGCTCTCGCAGGTACAGTATTTCCCCAGCGATCTGAAGAAGCGGATGGACGCGCTGATCCGCGAGAAGGTGAAGAGCAAGAACCTGCGGCCGACCCAGGGCGTGGCCTTCACCGAGCGCTATGCGAAGGGGCTGGAGGAATACACGTACTACAATTACTGGGACGAGTGGAAGGCCGAGGTGGACTCGAACGAGATCCGCGCGGACGTTCGGAACGGCGTCCACAAGAACGGCAAGGGGTAGCAGAGGCATGGAGCCGAGTTCTACAGCCGGGAGCATCGAGATCCGGACATTGCGTCCGGATCTGATGAACGACTTCCTCCGATTCTTCGAGGAGGAAGCGTTCGTCGACAATCCGGCGTGGGGCTCGTGTTATTGCTGCGCATACATGGGTGAGTACTCCGACGAGGAGTGGAGCGCCCGCACCGGCGAGCAGAATCGGAGCACGGCCTGCGGGTTGATCGCCGCCGGGACGATGCACGGCTATCTTGCCTGCGTCGACGGCCGCGTGGTCGGTTGGTGCAACGCCGCCGCGCGTGCGCAGATCCCGGCGTTCAATTCGGCGCCGCCGGTCGACTCCGACGACAACGACAAGGCGGGCGCGATCATCTGCTTCGTGGTTGCTCCGGCATATCGCAAGCGCGGCGTTGCGCGCGCCCTGTTGAACGCCGCGTGCGATGGGTTTCGGGGCGCCGGGCTGCACGTTGCCCAGGCCCGCCCGATACGCGGCCGTGACGGCGACGCCGACAACTATCCCGGTCCGCTTGCGATGTACCTCGATGCGGGCTTTCATGAGGTACGATCGTTCGGGGATATCGTGCTGGTAAGGAAACGCCTCGTCGATGTGCCGGACGGTGCCGCCGCGCCGTAGCATTCGCGCGGCCCTGCGCTGAACGCGTCGCATCACGATTCCTTCAGGACCTACACGGAGCGTTCGCATGCGAAACGTTTATGCGCTGCTGTCGGGCTGCGTGATCGCCACGCTCGGCGGCTTGATCGGTCTCGGCGGCGCGGAGTTCCGCCTGCCGCTTCTGGTGGGAGCGTTCAAGTATCGTACGCTCGACGCGGTGGTGATCAATCTCGCCGTGAGCATGGTGACCGTGCTCTTCTCGTTCATCTTCCGCACGGGCCTGACCCACCTCGACGTCATCGGTGCCCACTGGGGAATCATCATCAACATCCTTGCCGGTTCGCTGATCGGTGCCTATCTCGGCGTGAACTTCGCGACGAAGATCAATGAGCGGCTGCTCATCCGCATCGTCGTGATCTTCCTGCTCCTTCTGAGCGTGGTGCTGATGGGGCACGATGTACTTGCGAGCATGCACGGTGCGGGCCTTGCGCGCCCGGCGCAGATCGCCGTCGGGTTCGCGGCCGGCATCGTGATCGGCATATTCAGCAGCATGCTCGGCGTGGCCGGTGGCGAGTTGATCATCCCCACGATCATCCTCGTCTTCGGGGCCGACATCAAGCTGGCCGGGAGCCTGAGCCTTGCGATCAGCGGGCCGACCATCATCATGGGCCTGCTGAAGTACCGGCGCGAGCGCCGGCTGGACCGTCTCGTTGCCGACCGCGGTTTCATCCTCTGGATGGTTGCGGGTTCGATCGCGGGGGCCCTCCTCGGAAGCTATCTCCTGCAATTCGTCACCAGCGCGTTCCTGTTCATCCTGCTCGGTCTGATTCTGCTCGCTTCGGCGATCAAGCTCGCGCTGAAGCAACGTCCGTCCGTGACAGCCTCCACATAGCACAGACGGCCGCGCGTGTACCCTCGCCGCGGCCGGGAGGTGGATTTCCACGTGCGCGGGGATGACCGAGCGGGTTCGTGCGGCCGCGCATGCGCCTCACGCCGAGACACTCCCGTGCCCACTCACACCGGCATCGGAACGGCATCTGCCTTCGATGAGTGCCGGCCGGTGGGTGGGGATCTGCCCCGCGTGCCGGATCGCGCAATGCCGTTTGCGACGCGCCGTCCGGCTTCTCGCCACTGCTTCGCGTGATACGCAACAATCGATAGTAACCGCGGATCTCCCTGCCGGGTTTGGTTGACAGCATCCGAACGCCATGTGTCGGATTCGGCAAACAACCAACGGAAACGGGAGATCAACGATGCTGGGATCGCTACGTACTTGTCGGGGATATCAAGGGCGAGCACTGCGCGGTGCCGTGCGAATGATGATCATCATGCTGGCGTCGGCGACGACGGCGTTTGGGCAGTGGGTGAAGCTGAACGCTCCGCAGCTGGCATCGGTGGCCCTGTACGACACCAGGTTCGTGAGCCTCTCGGTCGGCTTCGCCATCGGCATCGATCAACGCCGCGGCGGCACGTACATCTACAAAACCACCGACGGCGGCAACAAGTGGCGGACGATGTCGGGGCTCGGGCTGGCGCCGGCGAGCTTCACGTTCTTCGACGAAAACAACGGCGTGGCCGGGGGGCGCGAGCCGGGGTGCAAGTGCATGGCCGTTGCCCACACATCGAACGGCGGCGCGGCCTGGGCGATCGACTCGATTCGCTCGGCGGCCGGCACGGTGGATTCGATCCCTGGGTACGGCGTCAATTCGATGTCGTTCGCCGACGCGCGGACGGGCTACGGCGTGGGCGTCTACGGCACGATCATCAAGACGACCGACGGCGGTGCACGCTGGGAGCGGCTGAACACCGGGAACACGACGGACTTCGTCTCCGAGGTCTGGTCGCCGACTCCCGAAACCGCGTACGCCATCGCCGCGCCGAGCATCGACTCCGCCTCCTACATTTTCTATCGTACCTCCGACGGCGGGAAGAGCTGGGAGAGGATCTACAACTTCATCGACAGCACGGGGTTTCAGGACGTCTGCTTCGTGACGCCCGACGTCGGATTCGTGGGCGGGTGGACGGCCGACAACGCGGCGATTCACAAGACCACCGACGGCGGCGGGCACTGGCGGCGCGTGTGTGCCGAAGGTGGCCCCGGCGACGGCATCTTCGGCATCGAGTTCGAGAGCGAAAGGGTGGGCTATGCGGTCGGGGCCGGCGGGATGATCCTGCGCACGTCCGACGGCGGCGAGAGTTGGGCGCGTGAGGCGTCCGGAACGGATGCTCTGCTCCCGAATGTGTCGATCGTCGACGGGGCCGTCTTCGTGGTCGGTCTGAACGGCACGGTGCTTCGTCGCGGCGCCGATGCGTCGAGCGTCGAGGCCACGACGTCGAGCAGCGAAGGGATGATGATGCCGAACCCGATGACGACGTCCGCAACGCTGCGGCATCCGCGGCTCCGGACCGAAGGCGGGCATCTGGTGTTGTTCGACATGCTCGGCCGCGAGGTGCGCTGCATCCGCGCGACGTCCGGCTCCGACGTGCTGCGTTTCGACCGCGGCGATCTGCCCAGCGGTGCCTACCTCTATCGCCTGATCGGGACCGATGGTGTGCTTCTGACGGGAACGATCGAGGTGCGGTAGGGGTGCCGCCGGTGCGGGCGTTGTGGCAACATCCGGTTCGCCGCAACGCCCCGGCACCGCGCGGCCCTCGTTGATGTCGGGGCTCTCGGATGGTGACGACGCGTTATATTTGGCCCGCTCCGCGGAACCCGCTTTTGCCTGGTTCCGCACGACACGGCGGATTCCGATCGGCGGAAATTCGTCCTCCGACAACAGCGCACTAACCAACCGACCAGGCCGGACGTGAAGCACAGCAAGGAAGAATACCTGCAGAAGAAGATTGCGCCGATCTCGCCGCGCGACGTCGTGAACATCGACGATCTGTTGCGCCGGCTCGGCGGCTGTTCGTTCCAGGGGCGCGCGCTTTCGCGATGCCTCGATGTGCTCGAGAACATGGTGCGCGACGAGGAGTGCATCGTGGTGATGACGCTCGCCGGGGCGATGGTGCCGGGAGGGATGGAGGAGCTGGTGACGCAGTTGATCGAGCACGGCGTGATCGACGCGTTGGTGAGCACCGGCGCGAACATCAGCCACTCGATGGTGAATCATGCCGATGAGGAGAATCAGGGGCACTACGTCGGCGCGGTGAACGTGGACGACGCCGAGCTGTTCCACCATCATATCAATCGCGTGTACGACACGTTCCTTCCGGAGGAGGGGTATCACGCCGGTGAGATGCTGCTGGAGGCGATCCTCACCGGCTACTTCGAGCGCAACGGGATCAATCCGCAGGAGCCGTGGCATGTGCGTCCGCAGGAGCTGTTCCATCTGGTTGGTCGACAACTGGACGCGCTCGGCAAGCGGGGCATCCTGGCGGTTGCCGCGCGGCACAACGTGCCGATCTATTGCGGCGCCACCACCGACAGCGAGTTCGCGCTGAACCTCGTGAAGTACAACATGCGCAACAACTGGCGGATCGTGCTGGACGAGCTGGCCGATGTGAAGGTGTTCGCCGACCGATTGCTGGAGCGCGAGCGGTGCGGTACGGTGATCGTGGGGGGCGGCGTGCCGCGCAACTGGGCGCAGCAGGCCTGGCCGCTTCTCGAGATGACCGGCGCCACCGAGCGCCATGGATACGATCGCACCGTGCGCATCTTCACCGACTCGCCCTCGTGGGGAGGCCTCAGCGGATGCACCGTCTCGGAGTCCGTCTCGTGGGGGAAGTACAGCGAGCATGCCATCACCGCCGAAGTGCAGTGCGATGCAACGATCGCGTTGCCGCTGCTGGTTGCGGGACTGTTCGAGCGGATGGGGCTGCGAGGTGCGCGGGGATGACCCCGTGCGCGGGGATGACCCGTGCGCGCGAACACTAACGGCGCGGGAGCCGGGCAGTTGCCGCGCCGTTGATCCGTCGCGTGGGGAGGTGTTGCACGTACACGATCACGCTCGCGCTGTCGGCCCGCAGATCCGTCGGCACGGCCATCGCAACGCTGCCTGTCCCGGCGCCGACCGGCGCCTGCGCGAACGCCCGCACCACGTTGTCGTGATGCAGCGTGCGCCCATTGTTCTCACCGCTGCCGACATGCGTCTCGAGCCCTCGCTCCACGACCGCGGTGTTGACCACGTCCTCATCCCTGCCTTCACCTTCGGTCGCGAACTCCACCCGCAGTCTGTGGTCGGCCTGCCATTCGACGTGAGCGATCGTGATCGCTGTCGGCGGCGCGGTGCGCAGCCCCTCGTCGATCGCGGCATGCACGGCCTGCTCGTCGGAACCGACCATCTCCGCGGTGCCGTTGACGACGAGTTGCGGGGTGTACGCCCCGTCGTTGCCGAGCGCGGCGGCGTATTGCCGTTGGCGCTCTGAGTATTCAGCGCTGCTGAACCGATCACGCCAGCCCAATCGATTCCAATAGTCCACATGAAATGCGAGGGGGAAGACCCCATCGTCCGACTCGCGCACGAGCGTTGTGAAGAGGCGATCGGCGCTCGGGCAACTCGAGCAACCTTCCGATGTAAACAGCTCCAGCACCGCGATACCGCCGCGCGGGTCGTTGGGCTTCGTCGATGCCGAACGAGCTCCGGCTCGTTGTGCTCCCGTGGCGCGATCACCGCAGGCGGTGCTCCCGACGGCGAGCGCCGTGCATGCGGCGATGATCGTGAACGCGATGCGATGATGTCTGTTGATGCTGCGCATACGACGGCGGGTTGGGAATGAATGGTCCGCATTGTGCAGCAGTGTATTCCGGCGCCCGTCCGAAATCTTCCCGCGCCGCACGAAATGCTTCCAACAACCGCGCCGGCCATGCTCCGGATCGCGGAGCACAACCGGCGCGCATGATGATCGGACGGTTGGGGGCGAGGGGGCGCTGCGTCGGAATCGATGCGACGCGTACGGCTACTTCCGGTCGGCGGCCAGCCACGCCTCCAGCCGTTCCTTCTGCAGCAGATGATGGCGCAGATGTATCGGGATCAGCCGGTACCATTCCTGCGCATTGAGCGGACCGAAGGAGGGGTGCGGCATCTTCACGGCGGGATCGGCCGTCGCCGCGCGCGGAGCCGCCGCCTGCATCATCGCATTCAACTCCAGAAATCCGCGGCGCATCGCCTCGATGGTCGGCTGCACGGGCGTGTACTGCGGCGACGGCGGCACGGCGATGCGGATCGGCGGGAACGCGTCGGCCTCGAACACTCCCCGTCCGCGCTCGTTCATCTCTTCATCCGTGCGCTCCGCCGCGCCGGAGGCGCACATCTCCACCATGCGCAGGTGGAAGCGCTTCGTCCCCTCCACGATGTGTGCATAGACCTGGCCGATGGACCATTCCGATTCCGATGGTGTGCGCGCGAACTCCTCGTCGCTGTAGCGATCGAGATCTTTCAGCCATGTCTCGGCCGTGTCGTTGTACTGTGAGAGAAATACGTCGGGTCCCAGCGATGAGAGCGGCATTGTCCTTCTCCTGTTGGCTGATTGATGGAGACGTCGCGTGAAGGCCGGAGCGCGGCGCGTTCGGTGCGGCGTGCGTTGTTGAGAGCGCCAAATCTATCATGGAGCTGTTGCCACC
>CAZJYH010000174.1:6696-8792 GCA_964549365.1 uncultured Alphaproteobacteria bacterium | reverse complement strand
AGCCGCCACCCGATCCGTTCGGGGAAGCGTTCTCTCTTCGAAAGCCCGTGCAGTGCGAGGAGCAGTCGGTCGGCGGGCATCGCGCCGGAACCGAGCAGACGCCCGGCATGGCCGAGCAGCATCAGGTACGGCACGTCGGGGCGCGGATCGCCCGGCACGAGCGTCAGCAGCGCCTCCACCGCGTCGGGCCGCATCGCGCCGCTCAGGCAGAGAGCCGCGAACGCATGAGGCGGCGCCGACTCGGCTTCGATGACGGCATCGGCCCACCGAACGACGGCGGGAATATCACAGATGCCGGCGCGAAGGCCGAGCCGCAGAAATTCAGCGATCTCGCGGCGTGTCGGTTCGTCCGCGTTCATGATTTCCGCCGCAACCATTGTTGCAATTCGCCTCACGCTCGGGTGACATCCGCCCGAAGAATCGCCGGCGAGTCCACCGCGATCCGATCCGGGCCGAACCGGAGCACGGCGCCCCGGTTCAACGCTCCGAGAGCAGCGGGGAGAATCGGGCGACCATGTACCGAAGCGGCCGCCATGCGCCCGCGGATGTGCCGAGCGATGCGGCCGCCGAGGCGCCTCAGCGCTCGCGAATCCACCGCGTCCGCGTCGCCCACGTATCTCTCTCGCGCGCCGGCCTCGTTCCAGTGACCGAGATGCGAGGCCGTGATGGCCATCTGTTTTTTCGCCGTGGAAATAGAGGTGGATCAGACCGGCGCCGGATATGCAATTACGGTATTCAGGTCCCGGCGGTCGCAACGATATCCGACGGATGACGACGTCCGCCGTCACGCTCGGCGACCATAATTGCAGGACCGGGTCAGCCTGATGTGTCCGCGTAGTATGCGTCGAAGCTCGTCCGATCCTCCGGCTTCGGCATCTGCGTC
The DNA here is from genome assembly GCA_964549365.1 of uncultured Alphaproteobacteria bacterium. Classification (GTDB taxonomy): domain Bacteria; phylum Bacteroidota; class Ignavibacteria; order OLB7; family OLB7; genus JAFDZV01. The sequence goes on along the minus strand of CAZJYH010000174.1, from coordinate 7,909 downwards.
GGGTGTGCCTCCATGTCGGATGACTCCACACGCCACTCCACACGCGGATCGCCCCCGATCCGGATCGCGGCCGCGACGAAGCGATCGAAATCGAGGCGCATCTCCCCGTCGTCATCCCGCTTCAGGATGGCATCGGTGACGGGCACGGCCACATACGCGTCCTCGTACGTAACGCGACGCAGCCGCAGGGCAATCGAATAGGTACGCTGCTCTTCCTCCATGATCAGACTCCGTTAGGTTTCCAATGCGCATCGATCTACGCGGCGGCTTCACGCCTGGCTTCCGCGCCGATGCGATTATCCGTGGCCAACCGCTATCGGTTCGCCACCTCCACCACCCGCGCAAATCCCTCGTCGACCGACGGCGGCTCCAGTTGTTCGAGCACGTGACGGATGATCTGTTCATCAACGCGTTCGTCGGGCGGCCGCGCGGCATTACGCTCGAGCGCGATCTCGATCGGCACGTTGATCCACACCGCCACCGCCGGCGTCCGGGTTGCGGCGGCCGGCCCGAGCGCGCGCGAACGGTGCCGCACCGAGGGGAGCGCCGCGTCGAAGAAGATCGCGTGCCGGCCGAGCCCCGGCGCGTTCCGCTCCACCCAGGTCGATTTCCCGCCCCCCTGCAGACCACAGACCACATAGAGCGTCCCCTCCGCCCCGACCGCTTCGAGGCGAGCGGCAAGCTCGGCGTATGCCCGCTCCCACGCCGCTCGGCCCCGCTCGGCGTCATCGACGCGACCGTCCGGCGTCGCGAGGAAATGGTCAGGGTTGATATGGTTCGGAAACGGCATCTGGAATTTCCGGATATGCGACGAGCGCCACGGGCGACCGCTACAGCCAGCCGTCCTCACGGTCATCGCCGCTCGGAAGATACAGGAGCCCGGCATACATCTGGGCCTTCAGCACGCCGGTGGAGAGTTTCGTCCCGACGAGGTCCTTGTTGTACTTGACCGGATCCTTGATCCCCGTGACGATCGGCCCGCCGGTGGAATCCTGACCCGACCATGTGTTGTCGTCGTCGAGGCGCATGAAATGATAATCGATGCAGCTCTTGTATTTGTGCACGAAGGCCGTGATCTGCCGCCGCGCGCTGTCGAATTGCCGCAGACCGTCGCGAATGCACGCGGAGATCAGCACCTCCTTCTGTCGGGGGATGAACGGATGCTCCTTCAACCCGTCGGACCAGCCGCTGACGACGCTGTCGCGGCCGTGGC
>CAZJYH010000174.1:0-6686 GCA_964549365.1 uncultured Alphaproteobacteria bacterium | reverse complement strand
GTCCCGGGGCAGATGCTCAGATCGATCCGCCAGGCGTATCCATAACAATTACTCGGCATGATTCTCCCACGGTTTGGTGCCCCTGAAGCGTTGCACTGCGATGGAATATACGCGGGATATGCCGTCGACGTCGACCGCGTATATCAGCGCATCGCGACGCCGTCGTACGCAAGCCGGACGGCGAGCGCGTCGTCGACCGGATATTCGCGCTCGAGCGGAAGGCTCGGCAATCGCATCCCGTGCGCTCGCGCCCGAGCAACGGCCCCGACCTGATGCGCAAGCTCGGTGGCGTCATCCACACGAATGATCCAGTCCTCGACATATCGCCGCAGCGCCTCGCCCCTCAGGCCCAGCTGAATCGCGCGCAAGCCGTTCTTCGCTCCGGAAGGCTCGCGTTCCGGGTCGCATTGGTAGCGCACGTCGCCGCCGTCGAGGTCGCGCGCCCAGTCGGACTCATCGGCATGCACGGTCGGCTCCCAGATGGTCGATACCGCTCGGCGGAGTATTTCCCGGAATCCGTCGTGGGTGATCCACACGCGCGCGATCGCCTCCATGCGGTGCTTCGTCGCCCATTCGGAGCGATGCAGGATCCAGCCGAACGACGGCTTGATCCAGGAGAAGCGGTCGAAGGTGAAGCCGCGACCAAACGTGCCGACGGCCACCGCATGCGCCACGGTCTCCGGCTTGAATGCCTGGTACACGACGACGCCCTCCGCCGTGTAATGCGCTCGTATGCGACGCTCCATAAGTACCTCCGCTTTGTGCACGGGCTTCGCATTCCTTGCCTCGACACCCGGCCCGAAAATTCGAGGGCGTCATTCGCATCAATTCGGAAAATGAAACGCCGGATGCTCGCGCCAGAATTCGAGGAACTCCGCATCCACGGCGTGGGACGCCGGCGCCTCACGCAACGGGAACGCGTGGAGCCGCCCGGGAAACACCCCAAGCCCGTGGCTGAAGGTATCGGATTGAACCTCCGGCGTCAACGTCTCCCATGCGCGCCATTGGTCGACGGAGAGCGGCGGAGCCAACAGGCCGCTGAATTCGAGGACCGCGCCCCCTTCCTTCATCAGCGCCAGGCAGAGGTCCGCGAGAATGAGATCGCTCGCACGCCCGCGGCACATCGCAACGATCAGGATGGCAGCGCCGGCGACGCATCCGAATGTCCGCTCGATCTCCGTGACGACGCCGGGGAAATCCTGATACGCCGTGACCATCCCGGCCTCATCGACCGGTTCCCAGAAGAACGGCAGTGCGGTCCCCTCCACCGCGCCCCGCGGCATGACCCAGAAGTCGTTCCCGTTCCGCATGGCGCTCACGGAATCGACGATACGGTTCCACGTCGCGAGCGTCACGGCATCCAACGCGGGGATCAACAGATGTGCAGCGGCTCCGCCCATATTCGCATGTGAAAATCGAAGGGGGATTGAACGCGCGCGCCGGTTTCATCGAGCGACGTGCGCCGCATTTCTCATCGCATCCGCACCGTCCGAGCAGAGTTCACGTCGGCCGCGCGTGCTCAACGCATCCGCTCCTCACCGAGGCGAACGACGCCGGCAATATGCCCGGCGATCACCGCCCATAGGCCCGGGGGGCAGGTTGTGTCCCATCCCCTCGATCAGCACGAGCCTGGCGCCCGCGATCGCCGCCGCCGTGGCGCGACCACCACTCACCTCGCACATGGCATCGGCCAGGCCGTGGATGATCAGCGCGGGAAGCTCGAGTCGGCGCAGCAGCTCGGTGCGATCGCCCGACGCCACCGACGCGATCGCCTGCCGCGCGATGCCGACCGAATCATATGCCCGATCGTACGCACGCGCCGCGCGATCGGCGACCTCCTCGCGCCCGACCGGACATCCAGGCGACCCGATCGCCTCAACGGCCGGCACCTGTCGCTCGATGACCTCCTCGCGCGTAACCGGAGGCGCCCCGCCGAACAACGCCCTGAGCGTCTCCGGCGTCGCCTGCCCCACCCGCATGTCGCCGGTGGTGGACATCATCGAGGTGAGCGATCGGACGCGGTCCGGATGCTCGATCGCGACGGTCTGTGCGATCGCCCCGCCCATCGACGCGCCGACGAGGTGCGCGCTCTCGATACCGAGCGCATCGAGCAGGCCGACCGCGTCCGCCGCCATATCGGAAAGCGTGTAGGAGACCGAGGAGAGATCGCCGCCGAGCACCGCCGGGAGATCGGGCGCGGGCGCATGCACCATATGCGACGACCGCCCGACATCGCGGTTGTCGAACCGGATGATCCCCAGCCCGTGCTCCACGAGCGCCGCGCAGAACCCATCGGGCCAGCCGATCAACTGCGCGGCCAACCCCTGGATGAGCAGCACCTGCGGCGCCTCCGGGTCGCCGATCCGCTCGTATGCGATGTCGACCTTCGCGGCGCCGACGCTCCCTGCAATTTCCTCGCGCATTTCTTCCGCCCGATGAATTCGTCCGCTGCGTTCGGTCGGAGAATCTCCCCGATCATCCACGACCAACCATGGACGTCACGCCATATCGATGAGAGCCTGCATCACCGCTTCGTCAACGCACTGCTCCCGCAGCGAACGCCTGATGCGCTCGGCGTACTCCGGAGAGACCAGGCCGCGCTTCATGTGCGAAACGGAGGAGACCAGAACGTCGATCGCATGCCATCCGGCATCGGAAAGAACGGCGCGTTCTTCCGCCCCGGCCATGCGTGCGAAGCCGTCGAGGTCGCCGCCGTACTTCGCGTGGATTCCGAGCACTTCGCCGGTGATCTTCACGGCCATTTCATGCATCGCGATTGTATTAAAGAACGAGTCTTACATCATCGCGTCCTACCTGCGCATTTGTTATCCCTGCCCGATCAGGCCAGGCACCAGGGGATCTCGCACCAATGCTCACCCAGTGATATGGCGGGCGTAAATTCATAGATAAAACCGACCGCCTCCTCGGAGGATACGTCGTCCGCGGGGTCCTGCAGCTGAACGATGCGGCAATCGTGGAGCCCCGGCAGCACCGAAATGAGGTTGCTCTCCTCGTGAGGAAGCGGCAACGTGACATCCGGGTACTGTGCCGTCATGGCGAGCGCCTCGTAGTTTGTGAGCAGTAGCCGGCCACGTGACGCCTCGATGCAGCCCGACACTTCCCGGAAGCTCGCGGTCATGGTTGGTCGAAACACAACCTCGACGTTCCACATATTCTCGCTCCCCGTCCCCCAAATGAGCAGGCGTCTCTCGTTCATCTCACGCAGGAAGTGCTCACGGAGCATGTGCCACGTCCAGTCCGCGTGAACGAATCCCTGGTATGCGTCCGGGTCGACGATGGCGAGGAATCCCGAGTCATCCGGGATGTTGAACCGCATGCGTGCCCTTTCAAAGTCCGATTGCCCGAATAGCGCCGGAAGCAACTACGAAATAATTATCCGCTTGCTCCCACGTGCAGCGAGATTGCTTCGCGCCGACCGCCCGAGCGCAGCGGGAGTTCGCGATGACACCTGGAATATCTGGTTGCGAATTCCGAGAGAGGTTCTACAACGCAATCCGCGCCACACCGATAGGCACGGAGTACAACGGAATCACGAATCAACGTATCGGATCAAGTCCCTATAGTCCTCCAGGACAATCGCAACTGCACTGTCCAGATCATCCTCCTGGTCGACAACCACCTCGTGGTAGACTCGATACAGCGGGCCACCGTCGCCCTCTCGATCATTGATGAAATATGGGTCGTCCATTCCTAGCAGGCACGTACCGACGGGCACAAAGCCGTAGTCGGCAACCGCAATTCCGGGATAGAACTCCGTCTGCTCACTGTGGATTCCTTGCTCATCAAGAATTTCGAACACAGCGCCCGCACGAGACATGTCCTGTTCGGCCGGTATGGAGCACTTACGCCCAACCAGATTGAAACGCTCGAGGAGAGTCCGCCAGTAAGGAGGCATGATAGTACTCAGCTATTGATCTGCGCACTACAGTCTAAAGAACGAGCTGTCGATGAATCGACCGGGCAGTCATCCCTGTGCCTGCATCCCGATCCTATCGGGGCGAAAGCAGGGATCCACAGTGCTGCCGCATGGATGCGCTTCGCAGCTCTTCGAGTCCCGCATTCGCGGGAATGACAAACCGGTTGTGGAGTACAGACAGGGCATCGTAGCGACTGCCGGTTACTTTAGCCATCTATGCGCAGATCAGCAATCCAACAGTCTGCGAAATCGCACTCCCGATTTTCGGTCCAGATCGAAGGGATCTCGGGTCAAGGCCATAATGTCGGCGACATTCCTGCTACCGGGTGTCACTCGACATTCTCCGCCCCTTTCGCCGGCTCCCAGAGCTCGACCTTGTTTTCGTCCGGATCCATGATCCATGCAAACTTGCCGTTATCATCCGAAACGGGACCTTCGATGATGTCCACACCACCCGCACGCAACTGCTCCAGCATTTCGTCGAGGTTGTCGACGCGGTAGTTGATCATAAAGGAAGATTCGCTCGGACTGAACCACTTGCTCTCCTTCTCGGCGACATGCCACACGGTAAGCCCCTGATCCTCAGCCTTGTCCTCGGGCCATTTGAGGATCGCGCCCCCCCAGTCCTTGAGCACGAGGCCCAGGTGCTTGCGATACCACTCCGCCAACGCTTTGTGATCGCTCTTGCTCTTGAAGAACACCCCACCGATTCCGGTAACCCTTGCCATTGTAATCTCCTGTTCGTTGAGCATACCGACGCCGGCGTGCAGCGCCCTGAATTTCCCACCGCAGGCTCGAGCGCCGTGTCACATCGCCTGCCGTTGAAAGCACAGTTGATATCCGTCGGGATCGCGCACGTAGAGCTGTAGCATGCCGTACGGCGCAACCCTCGGCGGCTCGGCGTCGATCCCGTGCGATCGCAGATGGCGGTACGCCGCGTCGACATCCGGACACCCGAAGTACAACGTCGTGTCGGCGTGCGCCGCCGCCCGAGCGGGATCCGCCGCCTCCGGCCGATCCGGTCCCTCATACGCGGTATTGAGCATAACCTCCACGCCATGCAGCCGCAACAATCCCCAATCGAATTGGTCCCCGTGGCGCGGTGATGTCGCGACGATCTCGAACCCGAGCACGTCGCGATAAAAGCGGACGGCCGTCGGCATGTCATACACTTGCAGCAGCGTGCAAATCCCGGTCACCTCGATGGCCATCCGACACTCTCCTTCAGGGTATGACGACGACGCATCCAGCCGCATTCATGGAACGCGCACGGCGAGAAACGTGCGCAAATATAGGCCGCGCGCCACATCATCCCATCAACCGGAAATCGTCGATCGGACGTCAACGATCGCGCTCCACCCCGGCCGCGCGGAACTCGGCGTGCAGCGCCACGACGAACGGGAGCACCATGCTCCCGACGCGCGCAACGACATGCCGCTCGAACGCGATCGGGAACCCGTCGATCACGCGCTGATCGTTCCAGAAGTGCGCGCCGTACGCCGGCGGGCCCACCACCTCCGCGAAGTAATCGTGCCGGACGATACGGCCCACCTCGTCGATGTGGAAGCGCTGGCGTCGGCAGTGGGTGTGGAGGTCGGCCGGGAACTCGACGTCGAGCACGTCGACCGGCGCGGTGCGCGCTCCGGCGCGGTGCATGCGAACCAGGCGCGCATCGCCGAGCGTGAACGGCAGCGCGTGGTAGTGCGCCAGCGCGTACCCGAAGAAATAGAGCGGGTCGGCCGGTGACCAGCGCCGATGTTTGGCGAGCCCGCGGAACGTGCCGCGGTGGTTCCGGTGCGCGGCAAGGATCTCCCCCGCCCCGCTTTCGATTCGGAGCGCGCCGTCGTCATACACGCCGACGAGGCCGCGCTCCGGATACTCGAGGAAACGCACCCGGCGATCGCGCGGCGTGATCTCGAACGCCGACGGCAGCGGGAACGTGCGGCCGATCCCCTTCATCCACGGAATGATGCCGCGAATCTCGACCGGCACCAGGCGAACGACGCGGATCGCGCGCCACGCATCCGCGCCGCCGTAGTGGTCGCACGCCCGCGCAAGAACACGGGCCGCATCAGGCCCCCAACTTGGATCGATCGGCACAGTCATCATATCGCACCGGCGTATCGAAGCCTACCAGGGACCGTTCCTGGTAACATGGATGAATCCAGTTCCATCGAAGCGGACAAGCCCACCGGAGCAGCCGAACCAGAGTCGGCCGGATTTGTCCTGCATGATGCTCTGAACATGCCGGCTCGGCAGCCCGTCCGTCGTCGAATAATTGGTGAACGTTGTCCCATCATACCGGGAGACGCCGCCGCCTGCGGTCCCCAGCCAGATATTTCCTGCCGCATCCTGCAACAGCGTCCAGACGAAATTGTCGCACAGGCCGTCCCGGGTCGTCACCGTGGAGAACGCCGATCCATCGAAACGCGAAACGCCGCCGGAGGTGCCGAACCAGAGATTCCCCACTCGATCCTCCAGAATGCTCCAGACAAATTCGTTTGCCGGTCCCTCCCGCTTCGCTATGCGCGAACACGCACGGCCGTCGTAACGAACCACGCCGCCGCCGTTCGTGCCGAACCAGATGGTCCCGGCGCGGTCCTGCACGATGCACCAGACGACCGCTAAGGATCGGTTGCCGGTCGGATATTCCGTCGGCGCCCGACCAACGGCCGGGAGCGCGAAGTCGACGAACGTGTGCCCGTCGTAACGAGAGACTCCGCCATCAGTCCCGAACCAGAGCGTTCCG
>CAZJYH010000173.1:0-8820 GCA_964549365.1 uncultured Alphaproteobacteria bacterium | reverse complement strand
GCGGCAACGCCACGGTCACCGGCAACAACGCCTACTTCCAGGAGATCACGACCGGCTGTGCGTTCATCACCGGCGCCATGGCGTACGGCGGCAATGGATTCGACGAGGGGTGGTCCGTCAACGTCGCCACGAACAACGCCGCACCGCAGACTCCGGGCTATGTCATCGCCGGATACACGCAGAGCTCCACGTTGATCGGCGCGGCCGATCCCCAGCAACTCTACCTGATCAAGACGCGGGTGACGCGCGTCAGCGGCTGCAACGAGACCACCATCACGTTCAGCACCGAACCCGCCAACTTCACGCGCTCCTGTCCGGTGATGGTCACCACGGGATTTGCAGGGACATGCGGACGGAACACCGCGCCGCAGCCGGTCACCTGGGGGACGCTCCTCTGCTTCGCCGCGATGGCCAAGGACGGCAACGGTGACGGCACCAACGACGGTGTCTCCGCCGTCGACGCGCCGGAGACGATCGGCATGAGCGACGACGCGGCCGCATTCTATCCGAATCCCGTCGAGAGCGGGATGCCGCTCAACGTTCGCTTCAATGTGGCGAAGGCGTCGGAGGTGATGGTGACGGTGGTCGATCTTCTCGGCCGCACCGTCTATAACGCGCGTGCCGAGTATGCCGCGGGTGTCGGCCTGCACACGCTGCCGACAGCCGGCTGGACGAGCGGCACATACGTCGTGAGCGTGTCGGGGCCTGCGATCCGCACAACGTCACGTTCCGTGTCGGTGGTGCGCCGATAGGTGCTCCGGCACCCAATCGCACTCGAGGACGACGGCCCGGCGCTCGGTTGCGCCGGGCCGTTGTGAGGGTCGTCGCGGCGTTGACTCCGCAACCCACGTCCTGCTCTGTCGGCGCGGGAGTCGCGCGGCTCGGAGGGGTGCGGGAGTGAACTCCGGCGGAACAAATCAATACTGCCGCACAACCACTCCCGCGCGCCGTGCACCGCCTAGAAGCGGAGCTGCATGCCGAGGGCCGGAACGATTCCGCGCCGTCCGTTCGGCAACAGTTCGCCGCGCGATTCGGAGCGGATGGTGAGATTATAATGACGTGCCGCCAGGAGGGCGTCGACCATGCTCACCACGTGATTCAGCCCCACCAGGCCGAGCGCCGTCATGGCGTAGCTGCCCAGCGCGTTTGCTTCCTCGCGCTGCCCCACGTAGTCGTGATTGCGTGCGCTGACGCGCGAGGGAGCGAAGATCACCGTGTCGCCCTCGAGTTGATGGTCGTCCCAGCCGGCGCGATACTGGAAGTACTTCCCGATCTCCTCGTAGTACTGCTGCTCGCCATGCGCGGGGAGTGTATGCGAGAACCCTCCCTTTACCGCGCGCTCCAGCTTGTTCAGTTGCTCGAAGTCCACACGCTCCCACGCGGGAATGTCCGGGTTGTTGCTTCGGTAGATGGCCGCGAGCGCCTCGGCGGCCATCGGCTTGTTCACCGAATCGTCCGACCAGCGCTGATAGTTCGCCGCGATCCAATCCACGTATCGCACCACGTCCCAATGTGCGTCGGCATAGTTCTGAAAGCTCAATGTGGCGGCGTCGCCTTTGGCGTTGTAGACAAAGTAGGCGGTCCACCCGGCGGCCTCGACGACGCCGTACAACAGCGCTCGCCACAGCGGCGCCTCCGCGTAGATCTGTCCGGTTCCGGGCACGACAGCCGAGAAGATGCCGGCCAGGGACGCGGACTTCGGTTGCGGCGCAATCCGTTCATCCTCCGGCATGGGGAGCAGGCGTGGTGGGGTGGGGAGGGCCTCCGCATCGATCGCACGGCGCAGATCGAGGGCGAGACTTCGCGGCGGTTCGCCGGAGACATGCTGCGCCGCCACGCGGGCCGGCATGATGAGCAGGAGGAGCACGGCGCAGCATCGTGCGCACAGCAGCGGAAGGGATCGATTGGGGATCGGCATCACGCGGGCAACATAGGGCCGGCGTCGCGAGCCGGCAAGGATGATTCTCGTGCGGGCACACATGCGCGGCGCTTGTTACGGCCTTCGCGCCCCCCCGGAGCCGAAGAGCAGGTCACCGGCTCGGGTTCGCGCGATCACCCGGATGAACAGCAGTGCCAGGAGTGCCCCCGCAGTGTCGGCGACCCAATCCAACGGATCGCATTGGCGGTTCGGAACGAATGCCTGATGGATCTCGTCGCTGGCGCCGAACAGCATGGCATATGCCGCGGCCGTCAGCATCTGTATCCCCAGGCCGCGGCCGGCAAGCAACCAGCGGGTTGCGCGAAACGTGAAGAGCGTCATCAGCCCGTACGCGCCGGCATGCGTGACCTTGTCGCCGAAGCTCAGGTCGAACGTCGGCGTCGGCGGGGCGCTGAGCGCGCTCATGGTGAAAATGAAGGCGGAGTAGCCGATCGCGGGAAGCACACGTCCCGCGAAGCCGCCCTGTCGCTCAGCTCTCATGTTCGGAGCCGATGGTGCGATAGGCCCGTGCGATCGACGCGATCACATCCGACGCGGTGATCGCGTGAATGCTCCCTGCCTCGGCGGCGAGATCGGCGGCATGGCTGTGCAGATACACGGCCGCGAGCGTGGCGTCGAGCGGGTCGCCGGATTGCGCCACCAGCGCCGCGGTCATGCCGGCAAGCACGTCGCCCATGCCGCCCGAGGCCATGCCGGGATTCCCCGCTCCGTTGATCCACGCGCGGCCGTCGGGCGCCGCCACCACCGTCGGCGCTCCCTTCAACACCACCAGACAGTTCCATGCGGCGGCCGCCTCGCGCGCGGTGCCGATGGGGTCCGCCGCAACCAGCTCGCGCTCACGACCGAGCAGTCGCGCCATCTCTCCGTGATGCGGCGTGATCACGAGCGGCGCGACTCGCTCGGCAAGCTCCGCGGGTGATGCGGCGAACGCGTTCAGCCCGTCGGCGTCGACCACCACGGGTGCCGTTGAGCGCGCCACCAGCGCCCGTACGGCGTGCGCCGATTCCGGCGAGCGCGAGACGCCGGGGCCGATCACGATCGCGCGGTAGCCCCGTGTGTCGACTCCGTCGAGCGCGTCCGCGGCAAACGCTCCGTCGGCATCCGAACGCAGCGCAAGCGTCATGATCTCCGGCGCGAGACGCTGCGGCATCGTGTCGAGTGCGGCCTCGGGCATGGCAAGCACGGTGAGTCCTGCGCCGCAACGGAGCGCTGCCTCGGCGGTCATCACCGCCGCGCCGGTCATGCCGCGCGCTCCGGCGACGGCCAACACCTTGCCGCGTTCGTACTTGTCGCGATCGAGCCGCACCTCCGGGAGTCCCGCGATCGCCCGCTCTGCGTCCAGAAGCTCCAGGCCGGACGACTCGTACAACAGAGGCGGCGCGCCGATGTGCACCGCATACAGATCGCCGCTCAGTCGGGCACCCTCCCGCAGCAACAGGCCCGGCTTCAACGCCGCCATGGTGGCCGTTGCATCGGCCGCGAACGCATCGTGGTCCGCCGCTCCCGTATCCGCGTTCACCCCGGTCGGGACGTCGAGCGCCAGTTTCACGCCGTCATGTTCGTTGCACCAGCACATCGCCTCGGCGTAGATGCCGCCGAGTGTTCCGGAGGCGCCCGTTCCCAGCACCGCGTCGACGATCGCGTCGAAGTCCGCGTCCATTTCGGCGAACGCTTCCCACGACATCACGGCTTCCGGCGCGAAGGTCATGACGATCGCATGTTGCGCGGCGGCATCCGGGGAGAGCTGGTCCGGAGAAGCCAGGAGTGCACAGACAACATCCGCGCCGCCGAGCAGCGCATGCCGCGCGAACGCCAGCCCGTCGCCGCCGTTGTTCCCTTTGCCGCAGACGATCGCCACGGCGCGGCCGTCCAGTCCGCCGAGGAGTTCGGCCAGGACATCGCACGCTCCACGAGCGGCATTCTCCATGAGAACCGGTCCGGGAATGCCGAGCGATTCGATCGCACGACGATCCGCTTCGCGCATCTGCGCCGCAGTAAGAATCGGAGTCATGGCGAAAAAATACGAAGGGCGCCGCGCGGATGCCCGTGGAAAGTGCGTGACGCTCGGCACGCGCCGGCCGAATGTGCGTTCATGACGACCGGCGCGCGTGCTCACAGCCCGAGAGCGCCGTCCATCAGGTCCGGCGGTGTCGTGGTTTCGGCCGTCCGCAGTGGATCCTTCGCAAGCGTCGCGGCCCGCACCACTCTCGCCCCGGCCGCCATCAACAACTCGGCGCAGGCGTTCAACGTTGCACCGGTGGTGCAGACGTCGTCGCAGAGAAGCAGCGTGGCCTCGCGCACGTCGGTCGCGGCGGAGAACGCGTTCCCCACATTGCGTCGGCGTCCGGCCGCGTCGAGCGTTGTCTGGCTGCGCGTATGCCTGCCGCGAGCCAGAGCGTGCACCACACGGCCGCCCACCGCCTCGGCCACGCCGCGCGCGATCGCCTCGGCCTGATTGTACCCGCGCTCGCGCAGCCGGGCGCGATGCAACGGCACCGGCACCACATCACGTGCATCGGAAAACTCGGCGAACATGCGCAGTCCACGGCCCAGCTCGCGCCCCATCTCGACGCCGAGGTCATAACAGCCGCGGTACTTCAACGCGTACACCAGACGCCGCGCGGTTCCTTCGGGAGGGAAGTCGTACAGCGCACCAACCGAGGCCAACGCCAGCTCGTCGCCCGGGAAGTGGGCCAGCAGATCGCCCATGATGTCGCGGGGGAAGGGGGCCGGGGGCAATGAGGCCCGGCAGGCGAGGCAGTACTCTTCCTCGCTCGAAGTCAGCGGAAGATCGCAGCCCGGGCAGAGCGCGGGGGCAACGAAGTGAAGCAGATCGCGGGCGTACAGTTCGAGTGCGCGAAACATGGCGGCCTCGGCACGAATGGTTCGTGAAACGGGCGTGGATGCCGGAGTCTGGAGAGAGAGAGGTGGGGAGAGGAGGGAATCCGTGCGATGCCCGGCCACGATCATCTCGTGGCCGGGGCTCGCCGTCTATGCTACTATTTCGCCTGGAACGAGGCGAGCGATTTTTCAAAGGCCGGCAGGTACAGATCCTTCTGCGCCGTGAACCAGTTCACCGTGATACGGTACAGCCTGCTGCCGCCGGTGACGAAGTAGGCGCGGCTGGAGACATCGCGGCCGCCGTTGTAGGAGAACATGAAGCCCTTCGCGGAGCCCACGCTCGCCGGCGTCGCGGCCCGGCCACCGTAGTTCCGCTTGTTCTGATCGACGACCTGTTGAAGCGCCATTCCCTTCGGGTCGATCACGTCGATCTGGAAGTACGAGTCGTTGCGCGCACCGCTGAAGTTCGTGGAGGAAAGCGCGCCCCCGGCGCGTGCGGTGCCCGGCGAGAAGTTCGACGGATACTGGATCGAGAAGTACTGGCCGCTGTACCCCTTCATCGTGGCCGCGGGCGCCTCGACGAGATCGGAGTCACCCTTGGCCGCGCCCGATGTGTCGGTCACCACGGCGCGGGCCGCCACCATGCCGGGCTTGAAGCTCTTGCGCGCCGCCTCGAACACCGAAGCGTAGTCCGCGTACGTGCCGATCACCGCCGTCTCGAAGTATGTCACGACGCTGTCCTTCAGCACGTAGAAGCGCTCGGCCGTGAACTTCGTGTCGTCCACGTCGAAGCTGTAGCCGATCTTCGTGGCCGGCATGTCGTTCAGCGTGGTCGTCTCCGCCGCCGAGAACACTTTCGGATCGTTGAACGGCTCCTTCAGTTCCGCGATCGACTTGTCCATCACCTCCTGGCCGCCCAGCATCGCATGCACATCGATCTTCGCCCCCTTCTGCCCGTTCGGCTCGTACTTCGTGAACCCGTCGGAGACAGCCTGGGAGGAATAGAACACGACCTGCGTGCCGGGCTGTATGCCCTTGGCCCACTCGGAGGGATAGCTCACCGAGAACTTCAGGATCTCGTCGGAGTACTGGTCGTACTTCTTTACGGTAACCGGCCCCGAGTTCTTCCCGTCGCCACAGCCGATGACGGCCGCGGAGAGGACGAGCACCGAGGATAGTGCCAGAAGGCTTCGTTTCATAGGATATGCAACTCCCGTGACAATGATTGAGAACGATGTGCTGATCGATCGAGGGAACAAACGCTCCAAAGATATCGAACGGGAGACGAACGCGGCAAACGAAACGGGAGGGGCATTGCCGATGCCCCTCCCGTCGCGATGTGCGGGCGTGCACCGCTACTTCACGCAGAACGCGATATGGTCGTACAACGTAGCGTCGGAACGCAGCCCGTAGCCGCTCGTCAGCAGCACCGTGGCGCTCATATGCAGGATATACGCGCACGGCTTCAACCCTGAGGCGGTGAACGAGAAGCCCGTCGGCGTGGATGCCGTTTCCTCTCCAGAGGGTGAGAAGACCATCGGCGACTCGGGGGGGAGAGGCGGGTTCCCCTCGATGCTCAACGTCACGCTCCCGAGCGCCGGATGGTAGGCCGTGCAGAGCGCGTGCAGGTTGTCGCCGATCGGGCTGCATCCTCCGGCCAGCAGCTCCTTGATGTCCACCATCGCCACCGCGAACGCATTGGTGACATAGCCGGCCCAGTCCGGATGACGCAGTTGATTGTAGTGCGTGTTGATGACGGCGATGCGTTCGCGGTCGTTCGTCGAGACGCTTGCGCCGCCGATCACCCTGCGCGCCTGGAAGAAGATGCGGTACTGGCGCAGGCGCGTGCGTGCCGCGGGGGGCACCGTGTCGCCCGCCTTGAACGCGGGCGGGCCGGTCAGGTCGAACGACTCGTCCACCAGTGTCGTGGTGGCCAGATTGGCGAGCGTCACGTTGCCGGCCACGTAGCGGCCGTTGCCGCCGAACGTCAGGTCATCGATCGTCGGAGCCTTGATCCATCCGTCGGCGTCCGGATCCACATTGACGCTCACGTCCGTTGTGGTGCCGGTCGGCGTGCCGTTGTCCTTGCGGATCGTCACCTTCGCGCCGGGGGTGTTCGCGTAGAACGGCACCGAGCGGAGAGTCCAGTGGTGCGGCAACGATGAGATATCCCAGTCCCAATACTCCAGCGAACCGATCTGCGTGGATGCGATCATCGCGGGCGTCACGTTGGAGATCGGGCCGAGCACGGTGCCGGTTGCGTCGTACTCGGCAACCCGGAATCGATATTCGATCGGGTCGGGCGTGCCGCCGTCCGGCAGCAGCCCGTTCAGCGGGATCGTGCCGGTGAATGCATAGTTGCCCGCCGTGGTGCGACCCTCGCCGGTGAACTCGCCGAAGAACCCGTCCACCTTATACTGGCCGATCTGGTTGAAGAGCGGGATCGTGTCGGGCTTCGGCGTATCGCCGCCTCCCTTCGGAACGCAGAGCTCCACGCAGAAGCAGTGGGAGACGTTGTCGCGGTCCGGCTTGCGGGCGCGCGAACGCGGCTCGTTGAGCAGGACCGTGCCGCTGGACGCCTCGATCCGGAAGTAGACGTCCGGTCCGCTTACCAGCTCGAAGTTGATGAAGGGGGAGAGCGGTGTCTTCTCGAAGTCCGCCGTCACATAGTCGATGCGGAATCTGCCGCTCGCGTCGGTCACGGCCGAGCCGAGCGGATCGTCCTGCAGCCAGTCGGCGTCGAACGCCTTCACCGTCAGACCCTGCACCGGCGTCTTCGATTCGCAGACCGACACGCGGCCGCAGATCGTCCAGGCGCCGAAGCGTGCACGGATTGCGCACCAGTACTTGCGGGAGATGCAGTACTCCCATGCGGCGATCAGTCCGTCGGTCTGTTTGCGCCATTGCGGCTGCAGTGTCGTGATCGAGAACTGAAGCGGCTCCGGCGGGTGCGGTCCCGGCTTCAATCCCGGCACCGTGCCGCAGTATCCGTCGATCTCGAACGCGCCGCCGTCGTACCGCTGTTCGCGCCCCAGATGGAATGTGAACGTGCCGTTTTCGTCGGCCGTGGCCTCGGCGATCAACTCGCGGCTCTTCGCCCTGATCTCCTCGTCGGTCAGGATGCGAAACGTCTCCTTCGCGTCGGCAACGGCCCGGGCCGTTACGTCGGCCGCCGCCGTACGATACAGGCGCACCGTGATGCCGGCGAGCGCCTCCGGGCACTCGTCGCAGATGTAGCCGCAAAGGCGGCCGGTGAACGTGTACCTGCCTGTCAAGGTCTGATCGGTCGTACTCATTGTTGTCGTGTCGTTCGTATGAATGCCGGCTGTGAATGTTCGCGACGATTGCTCCTACCGGCCCGGTTGGCATCGTTCGTCCTCGATCGCATCCGCCGGCATCGGCCGGTACCGTTTGGTGCCGAATGGGCACGCTCCGCCCGCTCGTCGTGTTCCCGTACCAACGGGGGAGTGCACAACGAGAATCGCTCGCCGGTTGCCCGGCGGACATGTAGCTGAGGGAGCCTGTGGCTGACGTGATGGGACAGGCGATCGCGGGATGTCGATCGACGTCAGAACGATGAAAACAGATCCGCCGATTGCCGGAACGTGCAATCAGTGCGGGCCGTCGCCGCGCACTGAACGGCATCCACGTGTTCTCCGACCGAGTCTCGAGCGATGCACATGTGGGCCGACGCACCGCGTTGTGCGGCTGTCGTGTGCGTGTCGCCGAGGGACCGCGGATTCTGTCCGACAAACATACGAACCGGTGGTCCCGAATTCGTGCTCACGGCGCAGCACGGCATCGACCGCAACGCCGGTGTTCATACGGGCTGGGGGGGAATGTGAGGGGTGAGGGATAAAGTGTGAAGTATGAAGTATGAAGGGCGTTGTTGCATAATGCATACTTCGCCGGTGGTCGTCTCTTCCGACGCATGCCCGATATCAGAGCCGTGGAATTCTTCTCCCCTTCTTTTCCAAAGCTATGTATTACCCATACGTCAACGACGCTGGACTTGTCGACCAGAGCAGCACCGAAACATG
>CAZJYH010000172.1:0-8848 GCA_964549365.1 uncultured Alphaproteobacteria bacterium | reverse complement strand
GCCGAGCCCGGTTGATCAAATCGATCATACGGGCGCGCTGCGCTTCCTGGAACATGGTACTTGGTACTTGGTGCTTGGTTCTTGGTATTTGGCGGCGAGTGGCGAGAAACGAGTGGCGAGAGATCCTGTGGCTTGGCGTTCTTTGAGTCTTTGCGGTGGCGGCTCACGGGACGGTCGTCCGGGTCCCGAGTCGCCCCGATCGCATCGGGATCTTCGACTGGACGATCGTGATAATGCAGCGAGAAGTTGTATATCCCAAAAATATACTGCTTCATTTCGTTGGGGGCCCCGGCAACGCGGCACTTGGCACTTGGCACTTGGCACGTCCCCGCATCCCGCTCAACGCAACACGCTCAACGCCCGGCTACCTTCCCATCAGTTCGCGCATCTGACGTTCGGCTTCCAAGGCACGGCGTTCGGTGGGGAACTTGAGCATGAATCGCTCGAACGCCTGCGCCGCCTCGTTCCGGCGTTCCAGCTTTGCAAGCAGCTCGGCGTAGAGATAGAGCGCATCGGGCGATTCGGCGTTCAGGTTCATGGCGTATTGGGCGGCGTCGATCGCCTCGGTGTAGTTGCCGAGCTTTCGGTGCGCCCGTGCCAGCCTCAGCCACGGACTGAAGGAGTCCGGAAGCAACTCCGCCGCCGCATGCAGATCGTCGAGCGCGGCGCTGTCGCGGCCGAGTTGTGTCAGAATGGTGGCGCGCTGAACGTGTGCCTGCGCGTATCGAGGGTTGAGGCGGATGGCGGTGTCCAGATGAAGGAGCGCCGTGTCGTACGACTGCATCATCGAGTAGGCTTCGGCAAGCGTCACGTGCACGCGCACGAACGTGGGCTCCAGCGAGAGCGCAAGCTGCAGCGGCGTGATCGCGAGCTCCGGCGCCGAGTTGTCGAGCTGTGCGTCGCCCACGAGGAACTGTGCCGCCGCCGATCGTGGGTTTGCCGCGGCCATCGACTGCGCCAGCTGAAGTTGCTCGGAGTGGTGCTTCCGCGATTTATAGATCGCGACAATCTTCTGATATTCGTCCACCAACGTCGAATCTCCGCCGATCGCCCGCGATGCCTCCGCGATGATCGAATCCTGAACGCGCCGCAGCGAATCGGCCCCCGTGCCGGCCGGCGTCTCCTGCGCGCGCGCGGCACCGACTGTGGCCAACAGGAGCATGAGCACGGCCCAAGCGCAGCGCGCGGCGGCTCCCAGGCCCGGAGAACGTGTTGGACGGATGGTCGGCGTGATTTGGAACATTCTGAATACTCTGACGCGGGGATGCTCCCCCGGTAACGCTGCGCGCCTCTGCGCGTGGCGGATAAAAAAACTACGATCCCGCGCTACGCCTTGCAAGGAACTCAATGCTTCGGAAGCTGATCGTTGCACTTCTTATCGTCCTCCTCATCGCCGTCGGCTACTACGGGTACCAGATCTGGCTGCGCAGCGGCGACGACACGGCCGTGATCGTGCACATCCCCGAGGGCGCCTCGTTCGGCGCGATCACCGACACACTGGCGGCTGCCGACCTGATCGGGAGTCGTGCAACGTTCAAGTTGCTGGCGCTGACGACGGGGAACGACGGGAGGATCAAGCCCGGCACCTACAAGTTCAACCGAGGCATCGCGGCCCCGGAACTGCTGCAGGCGCTGGTCGACGGGCGGTCAACCGTTCGCGTGAAGGTCACCTTCCCCGAGGGTGTCACCATTCGTCGGATCGCATCGATCGCCCAGCGCGACGCCGGCTGTGATTCGGCGGCCATCGTGAAGCTCGCGGCCGACCGTGACTTCCTGCGGACGATCGGCATCAACGCCGCGAGCGCCGAGGGCTACCTGATGCCGAACACGTACTTCATCTATTGGGGCGAGAAGCCCGCCGCCGTCCTCAAGCGGATGGCCGATCTCTTCCGCAGGTTCTTCACCGACTCGCTGAAGGCGCGCGCGGCGGCGATCGGGCTGACGCCGTATCAGGCGCTGATCCTCGCGTCGATCGTCGAGGGAGAGGCCCGTGTCGACGCCGAGCGGCCGGTGATAGCGGGCGTGTACCTGAACCGCCTTGCGCGCGGCATCAAGCTGGAGGCGGACCCCACCATCCAGTATCTTCTCCCGGGCGGCCCACGCCGCCTGTTGTATCGCGATCTCGCGGTGGACAGTCCCTACAACACCTACCGATACACCGGGCTGCCGCCGACGCCGATCAACAACCCCGGCGAGGCCTCCATCCGTGCCGCGCTGTCGCCCGCCCGGCACGACTACATCTTCTTCGTCGCGAAGGCGGATGGGTCCGGCGCTCACACCTTCTCGCGCAACGCGAAGGAGCATGCGATTGCCGTGCAGCAGTATCGGGAACGGAGGTAGTCAATGCCGGGGGCGAGGAGGGAGTGGGAAAGTATGAAGGATGAATTATGAAGGATGAAGGATGAATGAAACCGTGTCGGCGATTGCGGCCGCGTTCGCCACACTCGCAACTCGCCACCCGTCACTCGCAACCCGCATCTTCCCGAGCGTCGAGAGTCCAACGTCCAGCGTCGTCCCGAACGTGTGAACCGCGAAGACGCGAAGAACGCAACCATCACGCACCGACCAACGCCACGCTCCGGAGCTCCTCGTAGCGGGGTCCGGAGTGGTCGAGTCGGCTGCGCATCAGGATCACGCGATCGATCGCACAGCCGGACGACGCGAACGAGCGCGTGGTGACATCATCGATGAGCGCGCGAAGGCCCGGGGTCGGCTGGGCGATGCGTCCGAGCGTGATATGCGGGCGGTAGCGTCGTGGCTCCGGCGGCAGCCCGAGCGATCGGGCCCATCGCTCGGTGGCCGCCTGCAGCGCGTGCAGTCGCTCGCGATCGGTGCCGTCGACCGCTGCATCAACGCCCGCCCATACCACGCGCGGCGCCCGCAGCGTCGGGAACGCCCCCAGCCCGCTCGCCGCAACGGCGAATCGCGGAAGCTCGCGCGCCTCATCCATCAGCTCCCGTGCCCGGAGCAGTTGGGCGCCGCTGATCTCGCCGAGGAATCGGAGCGTGAGATGAATGTTCGCGGGCGATGTCCATCGAACGCCGGCATTGTGCGCGGCGAGCGCCGCGATCACGCCGCTCAGTTCGTGCGTCACCACGTCGTTGAACTTCACGGCGTAGAAGCAGCGGTGTTCACCGCGTGATGCCGATGTAAGAGGTTGTGTGTTCCTTTGGAGATTCATCCCGTGCCCTCATCTTACACGCCCGTTCGTTCCCGTGGCACCGGCGTACAACCCGGCCCGGCGCAACGCGCAATCGATGCTCCCTCCCCACTCATGAAGCCAACAACACCGACCGCGAAGATACCTCCACTGCGCGAGTACGCCGAGCACACGGGCGTTCGTGCCCAGCGCCCCGCCGGATGGGAGCCTTGCCGGCTCTGCGGCGACGAGCCGGGGGATGGTGAGCTTCTGCGCGTCGAGGAATATCGCACCGCTCAATCGGGGCTGCTGGCCGCGTGGCTTTCGACTCATCACGGCGTATTCGATCGCAGCGCGATGTTGCATCGTGCCTGTCTCGAACGTGCCGAGCGCGCCATGCAGGCCGCGCAGCTGCGACGAGAGCGAGGTCTGCTCTACTTCGTCGATCTCACGCTCGGCACCACGCCCATCCTTCCAACTGCCCTGCGGCTCAACGCCGATCTCCGTTTCGCCGGCCGCGGGGTCACGATGGCGTTTGTCGACAGCGGCTTCTATCCGCACGACGATTTCCTGCTTCCCGAGAACCGCGTGCTCGCGCTGTACGATGCGGTACGCGATCGGGAGGTGCGCTCGATCGGACGCCTCGCGCGGCCCAATCCACCGGTGCAGGCGTGGCACGGCACCATGGCCGCAGCCACCGCGGCCGGCAGCGGGTACAACTCGGCCGGCAACTATCACGGCATCGCGTCGGAGGCGCGCCTGGTGCTGATCAGGGCGATGACGGATCGGTACCGCATACGCACACCGCAGGTAGTGCGCGCGCTGCAGTGGATCCGCGACAACCGCCTGCGGTACGACATCCGCGTGGTGAACATGTCGCTCGGTGTGGACGAGACCGCCGAGTCGATGGAGCATCCGGTGGTGGAACTCGTCGAGGAGTTGAGCGCCGCCGGTGTGGTGATTGTGGCCGCGTCCGGAAACAACCCCACAAACCCTATCAAGCCGCCGGGCGCCGCTCCGTCGGCGATCACCGTGGGAGGATACAACGACCACAATTCGATGGAGTGGATGCGCCGCGAGATGTGGCACAGCTCCTACGGCAACACGCTCGGCGGCGGCCGCAAGCCGGAGTTGCTGGCCCCTTCGATCTGGGTGGCGGCGCCGATCCTTCCGCATACCGGCGTGAAGGCGCAGGCCGACGCGCTCTTCGCCCTTGCCGCCGCCGATGACGATTCGTTGATGCGGATGCTCCCGACCACCGCCGCGACGGCGAACATCGCCGAAGCGTTGTCCGATCGGAGCGATCCGCTGTACGCCCGCTCCGCCGTGCTTGCGCGCATCGCCGCCGAGAAGCTGATCACCACGGAGTACAAGCACGTCGACGGCACCTCGTTCTCGGCGCCGATCGTCTCCTCGGTGGTCGCGCAGATGATCGAAGCGCGGCCCACGATCACCCCTGCCGTCGTGAAGGCGATCCTCTGCACCACCGCCGATCTGCTTCCCGGCGTCGATGACGCCGTACAGGGCTATGGTGTCCTGAACCCCGCTCGCGCGCTCGAGGCGACTCTTGCGCTCCCCGATGCCGAGGAACTGGAGCCGCACATGCGCACATCCAGCCGCTGAGCCCCGCCTGCAGCCGCCGACATCGACCCCGTCCGTTCCAATCCGTTCGAACAGCGCCGTCACTTCCCCTCGGGATTTTGGGCGTTGCATCCACCCGCATGCTTGGTACATTGCGTGGGTCCGCTTTCCGGGGCGAACGGTTCCAGCTCACGGCGTTTCTTTCCAACACATGACCGCGATCTCTCTCCAGCACGGGATCCGCATTGCCGGGTTCGTATTGATCAGCGCCGGGTTCCTCGCCACGGCGCCCGATCGCGTGCGCGCGCAGGCCGTGCTGGACACTGCCGGACGCTTTGCCGTGCAGCATCATCGTGTGCTGAGCGGCTTCGATCGCGACAACATTCGCGGCGTCTTCTTCCGCGACTCGCTCAACGGCTTCATCAACGGCGCGTTCGCCAGCGTCGACGGCGGGCGCACCTGGAGTCGGTTGCCGGCTCCCGTTCCGGTGCCCCATGCCCTGCGCGCCGATCGCTTCGGCGTTGCCGTTTCCGGCATGATCTCCGTCGACAGCGGCGCAACGTGGACACGGGTGCCGACGCCTCTCGGGCTCCCCGGTCACGAGGGCTTCGATTCAACGCTGATGTGCGCGGCGAGTTCGCCGCGGAGGATCGTGCTCGCTGCCGCCTACACCGACACATTCATCTCCCCGGCCGACGGCAAGCAGAAACGGCTGCAGTGCACGCGACTGGTGATGACCACCGACGGCGGCGCAACCTGGAGCCGTCTGGACTCGGCCGCGCCGGTCGTCTACGCGAACGGAGATCTCGTGGCCTCGGTGTTCGCGCCGTCGCTGCTTCCCCGTCCGGACTCGATTCCCGATCCGGCCTACACCTGGCTGCGTCTGATCGACATGCCGGACGGCATCACGATACGAGCGTTGATCGGTGTGCACGATCGGCGCCGCGACGGTGCCGGCTCGATCTTCTACGTCGGCCGCATCAACCCGGCGGCGCGCACCGCCGAGTGGCATGCGCTGCCGTTCGAGCGCGGTGTGGACTTTCATCGCGTGCCGCAGGAGGCGATCGTGCTGAAGGTCGACGGGCGGCTGATCTCGGTGCTCAGTCTCTCACACGCCTCGAACGGCGAGCCGAACCGCATGCACATCTCCACCGATGAAGGGCGTACATGGAGCACGATCGATCGCCCACGATGGGTTTCGATGAGCGGCGCTCGAGCGTTCTCCGCGACCGTCGTCGCCGCCCCGAACGCGCGCACGGCGGACGGCGGCGCAACGTGGACGCCGTGGAGCGATCCGTTTCACACGCGTTCGATCTACAATTGGTTCGATCCCACCAGGCAGTTCCATGCCGTCACCGCGACGAGCTATCTGATCACCGAGGAGCGTACCGTGGGGCGTACCACCGACGGCGGCGTCTCCTGGTCGCGCAACGGGGCGTGGGATCATCCGTTCGGCGTGATCGCGCGCGGCGGGACGGTGATCGCGACGTACATGCGGCGGGCGATCGCCCGTTCGATCGATTCCGGGCGTACCTGGCACGACATCGGCGCCGCCGACTCTTCGCTGCCGGACCGTGTCGGCATCGTGAGCGCCCCAGCCTTCACCGAGGCGGGGGATCGCTCAGACGGCGTCGCGGCGATCGCGCAGGTGGTGGGTGACTCCACGGCGTACATGGCCTGCATCGGCAGCACCGATGGCGGGCGCACCTGGCGCGAGCGCGGGCGCATTCCCGGGCTCGACTCGCTCGCGATGCAGTGGAGCTTCCTGGGGCAGGGGGCGTGGCTGAGCGCGTATCGGCGCGAGACCGACGGCCATGTTCTGTTCCTCGGCCTCACCGGTCGATTGCTCGCCTCCGAGGATGACGGCGCAACGTGGGAGCTTCGTCGTGAGGATACCATCCGAGCCATGGCGATGGTCGATGCCGATCATGGATGCGCGCTCACGTTCGATCGATCGGCCGGCGTGTGGCTGGCGCTCGTCACCGTCGACGGATGGCGCACCGCTGACGCCGTCGCAACGTCGTTCACCGCCTCCGAGGCTCCGCTGGAGCTTGTCGCCGCCGACGGCGGCCGCTACCGTGTGCTCTTCCCGACCAGCGCTCACGAGTCGTCCGACGGCGGAGCAACCTGGAGTGTGATCCATGAATCCACCGCGTTGCCGCGTCCGAACGATGGAACGGTGCATCGCCTGGATGCCCGGCGACTGTACGTGATCGACAACGAATACTTCTACTACTCCGAGGACGGCGGGCGCACATACGCGCATGCCCGGTATCTCGACGGCAACCTGCCATACACGAACGCTGCGTTGACCGCTTCCGACTCCGCCTTCATCTACTTCGTGAGTTCGGCGAACGGGATCGCACGATGGAGCCTGCGCGGGGCCCCCGCCGCCGGGATCGGGGGCGCTCGTTCGCGGAACGACCGGGAGATCGGACTGAACGGACTGATCGCGGCCGACGGCATGTTGGTGATGCGGCTGAGGCTTCCGCGCGCGGCGGAGGTGAGCGTGGAGATCGTGGATATGCGCGGTGTGTGCGTGCGCTGCGTCCGGGTGGGGCGGAGCGATTCCGGCGATCGGGTCGTGCGCGTCGGCGTTCAGGGGCTGCCGATCGGTGCATACGTCGCGGCGGTTCGCGCCGATGAATGCCTTGCGGCGCGGCCGTTCGCGGTCATGCGCTGAGGCTCGCCTCCGTCGCATGCGGCGCGTCGATCAGAATGAGACAAGGGCGATACGGTTCTCCGTATCGCCCTTGTCGTCTCTTGAGGGTCAAGGCTGAAGGCGTTTGGGGCTAGGGCTTTATCTCACTGACGCTGATCTTCTTCCCGCGGATCTTGATCCGCAGCGTGAACTCATATTCGCCGTCGTCGGCCTTGCCGGCAACGTAGAGATGGCCCGGTTCGCCGACCAGGCCGCGGACTCGTGGTTGAGAAAGGAGCAGTCGGCCGACCTCGTTCTCGGCGAACATGTCGCCGTGTCCGGTGAGCAGCCAGTTGATGTTGCACCCGAGATTGTACAGTTTCCGAAGAACGCCCGAGCCCGGCTCGCGGTCATCGTTCATGTACTTCTGAAGATTCGGGGGCGCCATCTTGACTGCTTCGGCAAACTCCTTCACGGAGTTGTAGACCGTTTCGCCGAACAAACGCATCCTTTCTCCCGTGGTTAATGGTGCTTTGCTCATGTAGTCTCGCCTTGACTCTGATTGTGTACTGTTGTATCTTGTTGTATACCTTAAATGGTATCGCAAATTATTTGGCGTACCGACAAGGATTTGTCAAGTGGCAAGAATAGGTAAACGAACGGAGAAATGAAAACTATGTTGCATGAAGCCGTGAACTTGAGTCGTTACCCGTTCAGGGGAATCTATACTGAAATCGCCCGGGAGGACGGGGTCACACGGCAGGCGATTCAACAGGCTGCACGCAAAGGAAATCCCCACATACTCAACCGCATCGCCGAAAAGATCGAACAACGCAAAGCAATGCTGAAGAAGTACGAGTCCGCAGTCTCCGTTCGCATGGAGTCCGATCATGTGGATCCGCGAACGGTGCCGGACGATTGACGATGTATTGACGCTGGTCTCAAAGCAGCCGTGCGCAAAATAACGAACGGCGGACGGAAATGCATCGATCGGATGCAATTGGAATTTGTCGAGACACGCCCGCCGGATATCGAGCCGCCGCGTTCGACGCGGTGCGAGCGCATCCGGCGCGGGATCGACCGTGTCGACCGGATCTCCTTCCGGCATGGTCGCGACGCGATCGAGTCGCATGTGCGTCGCGATCTCGCCGCGATGCGCATGGGATGCTATTCATGGCGGACGCTCGATAATTCGAGCGCCCCGCGCGCCGAAAATCCAAATTCAACGGACGACGGTATGGTGATGCCGCCGCCGGAACTGCCCGATGAAAATTCGGCGCGGATGATCGTGCGTGTCGCCATGCGCAGTGCAACGCGTGGAACGATCACTGCGCGCCAAATGTTGTGGTCCTGCCGTTCAGCGCCCGGCCGTTCGGCGTTGAATTCGCGTGTGATCGAAGTCGAGGGAATACCCGTGGGCGGTTGCGTCGTCATCCTGCACGCATTCGATGCCCCCCTTGTCGCGGCCCTCTGATCCGGGCCGGTGC
>CAZJYH010000171.1:0-8873 GCA_964549365.1 uncultured Alphaproteobacteria bacterium | reverse complement strand
TCACCCCCGGAATGTTCGGCGTGCCGCCGGTATGGCGCTCCACCCCGTCGGCCCAGACGACCTCATGGTCCGTCACGAACTTCACGGTCCCGCCGCCCGGCACGTACGGCAGCGTCTGCTCCAGCAGGTCATTGGGAGCGATGAGGAAGGCGGTGCCGAACGGAGCGTACGCCTTGTGCCCGGCGGCGGCGAGAAGATCGATATGATCGTCGGCATCGTTCGGCCGCATGTCGATCGCCTCGTGTGCAAGCCGTTGCGCCGCATCCACCAGAACCTTCGCCCCGTGACGGTGCGCCAGGCGCGCAACCAGACGCAGGTCCGGCATGTAGCCGGTCACGTTGCTGGCGCCGGTGATCGCCACCAGCTTCACGCGCTCCTTCTTCAGCTTCGCCTCCAGATCGTCATAGTCGATCCCGCCGTCGGCGGTCACCTCGATGCGAAACACAGGACCGCGCCGGCGATGCGGCAGATCGTTGGAGTGGTGCTCCATCGACGACACGAGTGTGGCGCCGGGGATATCGGCCATCAGGAAGCTCGCCATGTCCAGCGCGGACGTGGTGTTCCCCGAGAAGATCGCGCTGTTGCGGTCGGCGTCGGCTCCCACAAATCGCAGAACGACACCGGCGACGCTGTCGTACAGATCCGACGCCTTCTGCGAGAGGTAGTGGTTGCCCCGGTGGATGTTCGCATAGTAACGCTCCAGGAAGTCACGATAGCCGTCGAGCACCGGAGTGGGCGGATGCGTGCTGGCACCGTGATCGAGGTAGGTGATCGCATGCGTTCTGCCGGCGGCGTTGACGAAACATTGACGCGTGATCGGGAACTGTGCGCGGATCGTTTCAAGCTTGCTCATAAGGGGAGGCGTAATCGGTTCGATTGATGCGGGCTACCACACGGGCAGGGGACATAATTTACCGATGCGCGAAGGATCCGCAACGCGGCGACGATTTGCGGCGGGTGATTCGCCGCCGCGTTTCCGACCCGGGCGGCGCTTCTCTATCTTTACCGCCATGACCAAACGTGATCGCACACCCCGGACACCACGTTCCCTGCGCTCGCGCCTCGCGAACGCGGGCGCATTGTTCGGTTCGCCGACGGCGCCCGGCCTGCTGCTGATCGCCTGCACCGCGCTGGCGCTGGCGGCGGCCAACTCCGGCCTTGCGGCGGGATACACGTCGTTCTTTCACCAGCAGCTATCGATCGGTGCCGGCAGGTTCCTGCTCGCAATGTCGTTGCATGCATGGATCAACGACGGGGTGATGGCGATCTTCTTCTTCGCGATCGGACTGGAGATCAAACGCGAACTGCTCGTCGGGCACCTGTCGTCGTTCAAGCGTTCGGCCCTCCCGATCATCGCGGCGTTGGGCGGGATGGTTGTGCCGGGGCTCATCTACGCAGCTTTCAACGCGGGTGGACCGGGCTCGCACGGCTGGGCGATCCCCACCGCAACGGATATCGCCTTCGCGGTGGGCGTGCTCGCGCTGCTGGGCGATCGCGTGCCGCCGCCGTTGAAGGTGTTCCTCCTCGCGCTCGCGATCGTCGACGATCTGGGCGCGGTGGCCGTGATCGCGACGTTCTACACCGAGTCGATCGCACCCGGCGCGCTGGCGATCGCCGGCGTCGGCCTGCTCATCGCCGTCGGGATGAACGCGGCGCGCGTGCGGACGCCCGCCGCCTACGCGGTGATCGGCGCCGTCGTCTGGCTTGCGATGCTGAAATCCGGCGTGCACGCAACCATCGCCGGAGTGCTGATGGGCTTCACGATTCCGGTCCGCACCGCATACGACGGCCGCGGCTGGCTGCGCTCGCTGGAGGGGGCCGTCGATCGATATCGCACGGTGCTCGGCATGCACATCCCGGACTCGCACGAGGAGCTCGGTGCACGGCAGACGATCATCCACGAGATCGAGCGCGCAACCGAGAAGGCACAGTCGCCGTTGATCCGCCTCGAACATGCGCTGGGTCCCTGGGTATCGTTTCTCATCATGCCGATCTTCGCCTTCACGAACGCCGGGGTCGCGATTTCCGGCGGCAGCATCTCCGGCGCCGCCGCCGACCCGGTCGCGTGGGGCGTGCTGCTGGGCCTGTTTGTCGGCAAACAGGTCGGCGTGTTCCTCTTCGGCTGGGCGGCCGTGCGCCTGCGGCTTGCGGTGCTCCCGACCGGAACCCGGTGGAGCCAGTATTATGGCGTCGCCATCATCGCCGGCATCGGCTTCACCATGTCCCTGTTCGTCACAGAGTTGAGCTTCAGCGGCAAACATGAGCTTGCCGAGACCGCCAAGCTGGCGATCCTCGTCGCGTCCGGTCTGTCGGGCGTCGTCGGCTACGTGTGGCTGCGCACAGCGTCGCGACGAAACCCCGGCTGAACCGTCGCGCCGGAGCAACCCGACGGTGACAGGCCGCAAGCAAGCCGCCGCCCGTCACCGTTGCCGCGCATCCGGGTCGTTGGGCCGGTCGCCGGTCGACTCAGAGGAATTCGTGCACATATCCGATCTGCAACATCAACTGCGGGTTCGAGAAATCCCCGCTGCCGACGCTCAACCCGATGTTGAAGTGAAAGCCGCCGGAGTTGAGCCCGTAGCCCGCCGCGACGTACGTCCAGTCGCCCCCTCCGGTTCCGCCGCCGTTGACGTGCAGGGTTCCGACGCCGAGGAACGGTTGATGCGAGAACGACGCCGACGTGCGGCCGATACGCACCACATCGACCTGCGCACCATACAGACGACCGCCGAACACCATCCCGGACAGTCGCATGCCGAAGCCTCCGAAGCTCCGCCCGAAAATGAGGTTGAGCCCGGCCGGAGTGCCGAGCGCACCACCGAACATCCAGTACGGCCCGGTCGCAGCGGCGGACGAGCTCGATGCGGGGTGCCCGTCGCTGTTGAACTCGATGAGGCGTACCCGGGACTGCGGGATCGCGATCGTCACGCTGTCCTCGGTCATGATCACCGTGGTGTCGCCGGCGTTGCGCACGATTCGGCCGGAGTACCGGGTTCCCTCGACCGTGGTGACAGTGGCCTGGGCATGCGCGGCCACGACCGCAACGCACATCAGCAGTGGAAGAAGAAGCAAACGGTTCATTTGTTGAGGGGATGTTCGAGACGCACGCCATGAACCACCCGGTTCATGGCCTCACGCCCACGTGGAGGATTGCGCGCCGGATGCGAAGGTGCCGTGGTTGATGGTACGATGCCGGCCACGCGGGAATGGATGCGCCGGGTGCGGGTCGGAAAGGATATCGCGGCACGATGTACGTTCAGCGAAACGCGTGAACGTAGCCGATCTGAAACGTGAGGAGCGGATTGGTTTCACTGCCGGTGGATGCGGCCAGCCCGACGGCCCCATGAAAGCCGTAGGCGTCGAGCGAATACCCGGCCGAGAGGTAGCTCCAATGCGAGGTGTGTGAGTTGAACGAACCGTAGCCGATGAAGAAGCGATGGGCGGTGGGCGACTCCGGGCGCGAGAGCAGACGAAGATACTCCAGCTCGACCCCGTAGACGACGCCCCAGAACATCCCCGCAACGCGTACGCCGTCAGCGTTGCGATGATACCCGGCCATCAGGTTGACGACGGTCGGCAGGCCGAAGTGGGCGCCCACCTCGAACAGGTGCTCCGTTGCGTTCGGTTCCGGGCCGCGCGGCGCCGGGCCCGGTGAAGCCGGCCCCTGCTGCTTGCTGCCGGCGCCGTCGATGGCCGTGTCGTGGGCCATCTCGCGCACGCTGTCGCAGGAGATCGTCCGCGTACGACCGTCGGCGCCGCGCACGCGCATGTCGCACAGGCCGCCGCCGGCAAGCTCACCGCGGATCACCCCGCCGGCGGCCGTGCGGACCACCACCTGCTGCGAACGAGCCTCGGCAACCAATATCATGGCAAGCCCCGCGATGGCGGCAACCATCGCACCATTCAGGCGGGGGGTCCTGTGGTACGGGCTCCTCATGGGGAACAACGATCAATGTGGAGAATCGGGAATCGATTCCGTTGTGGTGCCGCGATCGACGTGTTGGGAATGCCGGAGTGCGGATCGAAGGACCAACGGCCGCAACGATACACGCCCAACGGCGGAGTGTCAAGGCGAATCGACGCGAGGGCGTGAACGCTTGCGGCAACGCAGTCGACGGCGGATTGCGCATCCGCGCGCCGCCTGGTTGCGAGACTCAGTCGAAGCGATACGTATAGCCGATGCGCACGATCGGCGTGACATGAACTCCTCGATCACTGGAGGAGGTAATACCGAATCCGGCACCCAACGTCACCCCGATCGCATCTCCCTGGAATCCCACCGCAGCGTATCGATTGACGTACACTTGTGTGGTAGATCCCACGCCCGCAGTCAGCCGGGCCGAGCTGTATCCCACAGCGAACAACAGATTCGTCGATCCGAACCGGTTCGCGATGACATCGTAGATGACCGCCGCCTCGACATGGCAGTTCTCACGGTCGGCATACCATGCTCCGAGACGCGTGCCGATGTCGCGGACGTAGTAGCCCACCGCGATTTCAGGCTGACCTGTCTGAGTGACGTAGAGTCCGACGGTGGGGTAGCGTTCGTGATCAAACTCCTCGTATCTCCGCAACCGAATCTCCGTTGCCGTCGACGTGTCGACCATCACAACCGTGCCGTCATCCGTCAACACGTCGAGCACGGCGCCGTCGATCCCGACCAATATCCCCGACAGCTCGGTCCCGTCATGCAGATCGGCATAGACGAGCGTGCGGTTTTCGTAATACGGCACCCGGATTTCGGGAAGGCCGACCGCGTCGACCGACGCAATGTCGGACCGACGAATCACCGGAACGTCGGTATCCGCCTCCAGGGTGATGGTCGTCGAATCGGCGGTGATCTCATAGCCGCGAAGGACGCGGCCGTCCTTCGTGGTGCAGGTAACCTGCGCGAACGCAAGCTCGGATGATGCCGCCGTCAGACCGGCCGCCAACAGCAGTCCTGCAAGGATCCTCACCACGTTCATGACCATCGTGGGGATTCGGTTGGGGGAACATCACCGGGCATGCGCTACAACGCTTCCGGCGCCAGCACGCACATCCAGGCGCGCTCGATATCGTTCGACCGCAGGGCGCATTGCGCGGCGCGATGCAGATCGTGCACCATCGCGCCGGCGGTCTCACCACCGCCGATCCGATCCGCCAGCACGGCCACGGCCCGCTCGGCATTGCCGACGCGCAGCTCGATCTCGAACTCATCGGGGGAGGATCCCGATACGCCACCGTTGTGCCCCTGCCAGTACGCGCGCACGGCATCGAGGGGGGGGATCGCCGCCGAGCCCGCATGCTTAGCGAGATCGCCGCCGGTGAGCACCTCGCTGGTGAGCACACGGTGAGGGAGCGCGTCGAATCCGACGCCGACGCCCGTGGGCTTCGCCAGCGTGAACACCGCCGAACCGCTCGTACGGCTATACAGCGCCCCTCCCATCCGTCCCACCAGGTCGAGTCGCTCGGCGCTCATGTACGTGCCGTCGAAGGCGGACTCCTTGATGTGGAACATCACCACCTCGCCGATCAACAGGTTCCCTGAAGCCGGACCGGTGCCCAGCGGCACATGCTGGAGCAGCCTGCACTCCATCACCATCGGCGACTCGGCAACGCCGAACGGCGCGATCTTGGTGCTCGGCAGCTTGGTGAACCCGGCCTTGACGAACTCGTCGACGCCGGCCGGGAAGTCGCTGGAGGCAAGGCTGACCTGCTCGGCCATCGCATGCGACACGGCCGAGACGGTGAACTCGCGCGTGGCCAGAACGTTCAGCAGCGTGTGCTTCGGCGTGCCGTCGGTGCCGCGGAAGGCGGGTGAGAATGCGATCACGGGGGGATTGGCGCCGAACGCGTTGAAGAAGGAGAACGGAGACAGGTTCGGGCGCCCCTCGGCGTCGAGCGTGCCGACGAACGCGATCGGCCGCGGCGCGACCCCGGCGAGCAGATAGCGATGGGCTTCGGCGTGGGGAATGGAATCGGGGTCGATGTGACGCATGGTCTGGTTCGGTCCGGTTGAATGAGCGTCAAGGATACTAAAGGGGCACCGCACGGGCAAACGCCGAGAACGTGCGACAACGAACCGGCGCCGACCGCCATCATCGGCACGCAGGCTGCGTCGGCGCCCCATCGCACCGCTGATTCAATTCGTCGGCGTCGTATGCGCTCGGCGAGGCACCCGATCTCACCCGTTGAACAACGCATCGAACGCGACGAGCAATTCGATCAACCTCGAAGCCTCGGGCACACCGTCGAACTCGCGTGCCGCCTGCGCCGCGACGCTGCTGGAGGCCGGGAAGGCCCCGCCCTCCCTGATGATCTCACGGACGCGCGGCAAAAGGATGAACTGCAGCCATTGACCGAATGCCATCGTGTCCATGGCGAACGCCATCCTGAAGCCATAGGCATCGTCGGCGAGTGGCTCGTTCTGCCACATGCCGATTCGCCGCATCTCCTCCTCGATGGCGTCCGCCGCTTCGGCGGCGCGTTCGGATATGTTGTTCATGGGGACTGCGTTCGGAGAAAGAATGGATCGGCGGCGGCGGCGATGACCGGGGTGCGGGGCGCCGCCCCCCAAAAAACGTATCCCACGCCTCACGCGAACGTTGCCGGCTGCCGGTCTCCCACTCCCCAGTATGGAGAACAGCGGCACGGTACGCACGCGATGAAGCGTGGGATACTTGTGCGTTTACTTCGGCTGCGCCGTGTACATCGGGCAGCTCCCGGCGGCCGATTCCGTCCGGAGGGCGCTCGCGTGCGATCGCGAATCGGCACGGACGGTTCGCGATCTAAAATGACCCGAAGATTACGGGCAAAAAGAGCGTCTCGATCGGATTCCGGCGGAGCCGTCGGCCGGCGTTATGTCGAGACTTCCGCCCCTTCCGGAGCCAGGCGGCTTCCGCATCGGCTGCAGAAGAAGGCAACCGGCTGCATGACGATCGCTCCGCACTCCCCGCAGAGCCTGCGGATTCGGGTGCCGCAGCAGGCACAGTACTTGTCGGTATCATAACAGAAGGAATGGCATGCCGGGCATTGAGCGGCGGTTCCGCTCGGCGGCGACTCGGGACGAAGGTCGTCGTTGATCACTGGAATCTCGTTCACATCACTGTTCCGGTCCGCGTTTCAGTGCCCCGATCGCGGCATGTCCACCTCCCGGTGGGCGTTAAACGGTTGATTTCAATATATTCGTCGCGATTATCCGTTTGCCCGGAAGCGATTATGCGGCGGGCAGACGGCCCGAATTGCCCGAAATTCTCCCTTGTGATGCGCCGTTCCGGACGGGTCGGCGCGAATCGCCCTCGGCCAGGCCCCCCCTTCGGTCAACGCGATGCAGCGAACGCAGATCGACTTCCTGAATCATGGGCTTCTCCCCTTTGTCGGCCGGACCGATGAAGTGGAGAGGATTCGTCGTTTCTGGTCGGAAACCGCGGATGCACCGGGGCTTCGCGCCATGATGGTGATCGGCGAGGCCGGGATCGGCAAGAGCCGTTTGATCGAGGAGATCGGCCCGATGATCACCGGCGAGGGGGGAACCGTGGTGCAGGCGAAGCTGTATCCGGACGCATCCACCTCGCTCGCCCCGCTTCTGGCCCGCGCCCTTTCGCGCTCGGTGACCGCGCAGCAACTTCTGAAGTCTGAACCGGAAGCCAACGTGGCCTCGGTCAGCACGGCGCTCGTGCGCGTCTGCGGGCTGCGGCCGACGCTGCTGGTGATCGAGGATCTGCATCTCATCACCGGCACATCGCTGCACGATTTCGCCAGCCTTCTCGACCGTCTCGCCGACGAACCGCTTTCGGTGCTCTGCACGATGCGCCCGGTGGAGGCGCCCGCTCGCGGCGTGCTGGAGCGGTACCTGGTGGATGAACTCGAGCTGTCGGGACTTTCCGGTGAGGAGATCGGGCGCCTGTGCCATACGGTGTTCGGGGAGCGGATGGATGAGGAGATCGTCGCGGTGCTGCGCGAGAAGACCACCGGCAACTCCCTTGCACTGCGTTCGGCGCTGCGGGCCGCGCTCCGCCCGATGCCCGGCGGCGGCCGCCGCACCACGGCCGGTCCCGGCGTGCTGCTCGATTCCGGGGCGTTCGTCAAGGCGCTGGAACGCAATGTGCGCCTGCTCTCGGAGGGGATGGTGGCCCACCTGACCGAACGGGAGAAGGACGGCGCCGAGGCGCTGGCGATGCTGGGGGAGGTCTTCGCACGGGAATCGGCCACCGAAGTTCTCGAGAACGCGGAGGCGATGCTGGAGATCCTGACGTTCAAGGGGATCATCACCGTCTCGCCGACGCCGCCGCCGCCGATGATGCGCCCGCACAGCGCACACCCTCCGCTCGTCTTCACGCACTCGCTGCTTCACCGACATTTCGTCGATCGCGGCCGATTCCGTGCGAACGATGTCATCCGCATCCTCGCCGCCGGTCTGCCGGTCTATTCGTTGCTCCCGATCCTCGCCCTGCGCGACCACGCGACCGCCGTCACCGTGGACGGGGCCACCGTACGGAACGCCACGCGCCGCATCTTCTCGATGATCAGCGCTCTGGGGAACACGCGAAGCTGGACCGACGCGCCGCGCGTTCTCACCGCCGCCGAGGCGATCGTGGCCGCCGGGCGCGAGTCGTGGGAAGAGGAGGATCGCCGCGAGATGGACGCGGTGCTTCTGATCAATCAGCTTGCGGTGCAGCGTCGCGCGCGCGACAGCGACTATCCGGCGCGCGTGGAACAGCTTCTCGCGTTGACGGAGAATCCGACCTCGAACCGCTGGGCCGAGCTGCGGATGCGCGCGCTCGTGTTCCACCGTCGATTGTTCAAACGGACGGACCCGCATCGCAGCCTTGCGCTGCGCGCGGAGGTGGACGACTTGATCGAGCGATTTCCGGAACAACGATACTGCAGGC
>CAZJYH010000170.1:0-8878 GCA_964549365.1 uncultured Alphaproteobacteria bacterium | reverse complement strand
CCCGGACGGCAATGTCCTCCGGGCGCCGACCAATGCGGCAATACCATCGCGTTGTTCCACAAACAGAGTACCGGAGCAAACATCATGAGACATCACTGGATCTGGATTATCCTTGCGGCAGTCGCCATTCCATCATTTGCACATGCACAGGAGGGAGAAGGCGGCGGAGGTGGAGAAGAGAACAAGCTCTCGATAATTGCCCGTCCGAAGGGGGACATCGTCGTCTGCACCGTGACATGCACGGGCGCCGTCGTGATCGTGCTCGATAACGGTGATCGCCTGCAGAGCCAGTCATCGGCGGACGGATCGGCGACGCTGGAAAGCCAGGGCCCCGTCTACACGGAACAGGAACAGGTCCAGATTGCCGCCGGCGTCGTCACCGAGGACGAGCTGCCGGCCCGCACGGCGTATGCCATGCAGAGCATTACCCTCACCGGAGTCGAAGAGAATCTCGGCGCCGAGTTCTCGTTCACGCTCGACCCCGACCGGCCCGCCCCCTTGTCATTGATCAAGGCGAACCAGGCCGACGCCGACTTCCCGGCCACCGCAGACGTCTATGCGAACGTGACGGGAACCGTCGGCGGACTTCCCGGCACATTCACGAACACGACAACGTGCCATATGCGCACCACGAACCTGACGACATTCCTGCCGCAGGTCAACGAGCCGTATGAGTTTGTGGAGGATGTCGTGTTCTCGAATGAACAGGGAACGACGTTCACCATCCCGGCCGGCGCGTCGGTTACGCTGAACTGATCGCGCTCCGATACTATTGCCGCACCGCGCCCCGCTGCCGTACGAGAGTGCGGCGGCCGGGCATGCCGTTTTGTACGGTCACACCCACAATACACCCATCGCATGCGTAGAAATTGAGTAGTCGCCGGGCCGATCCGCACCGTAGGTTCCGTACGGTGATCACGCGCCGGCACGATCGAGGCGCCTCGTGCACGTTCACCGGAGCTGCGCAACACTCACGACGCGGAGATTGAACGATGCTCATCGAATTCCTGAAGCAGATTCTCGACCTCCTTGACAAGAAAGGAAAGCTGGTGGAGTCCTACTTCATGGACTCGGATAAGGAACTGAAGCAGGAGGCGGAGAAGGTCGGGCACAAAGGCGGCGTGTGCATCGCCCTGGCGTACCGCTGGATCCATCATCAGCTTCGGCGTGGCGTCACGATCACCAGCAAAACCCCCATCTTCAACCCGAAGACATTCTCGGTGAAGCAGACGACGAAGGTGGCGCTCAAGTACGAGGCGTACCTGAAGAACCTGGATTCGCTCTACGGTGGCTCGTTCAGCGAGGGGAAATCGGGTGCGGTTTCCAAGGAAGTGCTGGAGTTGTTGGCGTCGGTGGAGATGCCGACACCGGCGAGCGCGATGATCGCGCCGAATGACGGCGTCTGCTGCAACGTGGTCGCCTGTGATGAGTTCGGCGATTGGGGATCACAGAAGCAGGGTGAACTCAGCCTGATGACGGCGTTCACCATGATGAGGAATGCGATCGTCGACATAGCCGGTCGCGAACGGCGGCTGCAATCACGCATCGGGGCAATCGCGTACGACTATGTGTTCCAGCAGGACTCCGACTTCTACGGCATGATTTCGGTGAAGGGGGCGAAGGGGCACGTCATCGCCGTTCGATGCGAGGGGACCTGGACGAAGAACGCCGTGCATCTGTTCGATCCGAACATCGGCCACTACCGCTTCGAGAGCTGGGATGACCTGGAGGATTATCTCCCATTACTCTGGGTTGCCATGTACGCCGAGGGATCCACCAAGAACGCGACGTATCCGGAAGAGTATCGATTCAAGACCTGGAAGTTGATTCAGTTCCGTCGCGGCGTCCCCGACGCGATCGGTGCGAGCGGCAAGGAATTGGAGGCGAAGCTCTGGAAGGAATGCA
Source organism: uncultured Alphaproteobacteria bacterium (assembly GCA_964549365.1). Lineage (GTDB taxonomy): Bacteria > Bacteroidota > Ignavibacteria > OLB7 > OLB7 > JAFDZV01. The sequence goes on along the minus strand of CAZJYH010000170.1, from coordinate 6,973 downwards.
CCAACAAGAAGAAGTACATCGCGCAGCAATGGATCGTCCTGCATTGAGCGAACAACACTCCGTACCGATCGCGAACGAGGAGGGCAGCCGCCGGACGGGACGATGACGGCCGCTCCGGTTCTCTGGTATCTCTCACACATCCACACACGCCTCACTTCGCAGTCTTCCGCTCCTCACGATACCGTCCCAACCTGAGCACTCCCGGAGCGCGGGCGTGCGACTGGTTGAGCGGGAAGGTCTCCTCATCTTTGGTGGCCGTGAGTGCCGGTGGGACGCCATCCTTGTTCACGTGACTGCCGCGCACGATCTTGCTGCTTCCTGTTGTTCAAGAAGTTGTCGTGCGGCCCGAGCGGCCGGATTGACGCATGCGCAAGATCATCCACATCGATATGGACGCGTTTTTCGCGTCGATCGAGCAGCGCGACGCGCCGGAGCTGCGGGGGCTCCCCGTGGCCGTCGGCGGCCGCAGGCGCGGCGTGGTGATGGCGGCCAGCTACGAGGCGCGCGCCTTCGGCGTCCGCTCCGCCATGCCGAGCTCGCTTGCGCTGCGCCGCTGCCCGGACCTGATCTTCGTGAAGCCCCGCTTCGACGCCTATCGCGAGGCGTCGCATCAGATCAAGACGATCTTCCGATCCTACACCGATCTGGTGGAGCCGGTCTCGATCGACGAAGCCTACCTGGACGTCACCGAGGCGAAGCGCGGCGCCCCGTCGGCCACGCTGATCGCCCGCGCGATCAAGGCCGAGATCCTCGAGACGACGCGCCTGACCGCCACCGCCGGGATCTCGTTCAACAAGTTCCTGGCGAAGACCGCCTCCGGCATGAACAAGCCGGACGGGCTGACGCTGATCCTGCCGGAGGATGCCGAGCGGGTGCTGAACGCGCTGGCGATCGATCGCTTCCACGGCATCGGCCCGGCCACGGCGGGGCGGATGCGCGCGCTCGGCATCGAGAACGGCGAGGGGCTTCGAGCGTTCGAGGAACGCGCGCTGGTGGAGCACTTCGGCAAGGCCGGCCGATACTACTACCGCATGGTGCGCGCGCTGGACGAGCGGCCGGTGCGCCCGAACCGCGAGCGAAAATCGCTCGGCGCGGAGCGGACGTTCGATCGCGATCTGGCGCGCCCGCAGGATCTGCTCGAACGCCTGGAGGGGATCGCCGACGAGGTGGGGCGGAGGATGGGGAACGCCGAGATCGCCGGCCGCACCGTGACGCTGAAGATCAAGTACCACGACTTCACGATCTCCACCCGGAGCAAGACGATGCCGCACCGCGTGGCCTCCGCCGAGGAGCTGCGCGCGATCGGCGCCGAGCTGCTCCGGACTCCCGCGCTCCCCGCCCGGGCCGTGCGCCTGCTGGGGCTCACCGTCTCGAACTTCTCCGCCGAGGTCGTGAGCCGTTTCGCCGAGCAGCTGATGCTGGATTTGTAGGCCGGCGAGAGTTGTGGCGCAGGAATCGCCGTCGGGTAGTGTCGTAGTATCAGGAATGTGTCCTGCTGCGGGATGCGCGCAGCCTCCGGATCACAGGCCGCCGCTCTGCGGCGGGGTAGAGCGAAGAAGGCTGCGGTCACTATAGATAGGCCGCCGCTCCGCGGCGGAGAGCCCGTCGACCTCGAACGTCGGAGACGCGACCTCTCTATAGGCAGGCGTCGCGTATGGGAGATCACGCGCCGTAGTGCGCCCGCGTTGCACGCGGTCTCGTCGGATACGACAGCTCGCCCTCCATCCCAACTGAGACACAGCCCGCCGCGCCTCTCGCCTTGCCTATTCACGCGGCGGGTGATAGCTTGGGCGCGATCCCCTCACCCCCTTTGTCACATCCCTTGACGGTTTGGGAGTATGTCCATGACTGCGCGCATCCTTCTTTCCTGCATCGTATTCCCCGCGATCGTGATCGCCGCAACCGCGCAGCAGCCGGTGGTGCTGAAGCGCGACGCGGGGCGCCCGCATCCGATCGGGCACGACACGTCCAGCCTGCCGATGTGGGAGGAGACCGTGACGCTGGGTCCGGCCGGGCCGTGCAGCCTGCTGGAGCTGTACGTCTACTTCACCGGAACGACGCCGGGGACCGACACGATCTGGATCGTGGGCGATCCCTCCGAGGGGGCGATCCCGCCGACGAGCAACGTCTGGAGCTACAACGCCCTCGCCGATCCGATCATCGTGCACTACGACGGCACGCCCGGTTGGGACACGATCGACATGCGAGCGGCGAAGCTGCACTACGACGGCTACGACCGCCTGGTGGTTCAGCATCGGCTGAAGCCGGAGGGGCCCTGGTTCGCCATCGACTCCAACGGCGCCGGGGGCGCATCCGTCCTCTACGACCCGTTCAACTTCCCCGCGCCCAACTTTCCGATCCTCGGACGGTATCTGCTCGCGCGCGGCGACTTCATGGTGCGCGCGCTCATCACCTACGATTTCCCGAACGGCACCTCCTCGGCGAGCGCGCCGAAGGCCACGATGGCGGACGTTGCCAAGACGGTCGGCCTGGTCGACACGGCGGGGCGCGCGCTGGTGGGCGCACGCGCGAGCGTCGCCGACTGGAACGGCGACGGCTGGGACGATCTGGCGATCGGCTCCCGCTTCTATCGGAACAAGGGGGACGGCACGTTCCTCGATGTGACGAACACGATCGGCATCGCGGCCGGCGCCACGGTCTGGGGCGATTACGACAACGACGGGCATCTCGACTGCTACGCCGTGAACGGCGGCGCCGGTGATCGCATCTATCACAACAAGGGGGACGGCACTTTCGCCGACGCGACCGCCGCCTCCGGCTTCTCGAATCCGTACCCGACCGTCACGCCGATCTGGTTCGATTATGACCACGACGGGAAGCTCGATCTCTACATCTCGAACGGCCGCACGTCCGACGTGAGCGGCAATGAGCAGTACTTCCCCGATCAGCTCTGGCGCGGGGCGGGGAACGGAACCTTCACGAACGTCACCGAGGCCGCCGACATCAACGACGCGGAGATGGCCGGAAGCCCGGCGGGTGATACCTACCTCGATTGCTGGGGGGCGAGCCCGTGTGATTACGACGGCGACGGCTGGACCGACATCTTCGTTGCCACGTACCGCCTCGCTCCGGATCTGCTCTATCGCAACCGACACGACGGCACGTTCGAGGAGAAGGGCGCGGCCACCGGCGTGCGCGGCGTGCCGACGGCCGAGCCGTATTACTTCGGCCACGGCATCGGCTGCGACTGGGCGGACTACGACAACGACGGCCATATGGACGTGGCCGTCGGGAACCTCGGCCACCCGGATTCGCGCGGGCAGTACTCGAACCCGTCGATGGTGTTCCATCACAACGCCGACGCCGGGAACACCTTCACCGAGGTGCACCGAAAGCTCGGGATCAAGTTCTTCGAGATGAACGCGGCGGTGGTGTGGGCCGATCTCGACCTCGACGGCCTGCAGGATCTGTGGCATTGCCAGTACTCCTACAACCGACAGGGGCAGAACGGCGAGGTGCGGCGGCTCTCGCGCCTGTACATCAACGACGGACCCGCCGCCGGCTTCCATATGACCGACAGGACGTGGCACACCGGCCCGCTGATCCACGGCGCTTGGACGGCGGTGCGGACGGACTTCGATCGCGACGGCGATCTCGACCTGCTGGTTGCCAGCCCCACCGATGCGGTGAAGCTGTTCCGCAACTCGATGCCGCGCAACGGTTCGTGGCTGGAGTTCCGCCTGACGGGAAGCCCCGCGAACTCGGTCTCGATGGACGCCTACGGGACGAGCGTCACCGTCTACACGGGCGGCGGCATGCGTCTGGTGCGTGACCTGCAGGGGGGCGGCGGCGGGGCCACGGCGTCGCAGAACACCAACGTGCTCCACTTCGGGATCGGACAAAACGCATCAGCCGACAGTGTCGTGGTGCAGTATCCCAACGGAACGTCGACCACGTACAAGAGCGTGCTCGGGAACGCCTCTTACACGATCCCGTATCACGGCGCCATCGTCTCCACGAGCGGCGTGCAGACGGCGCCGGCCGACGCGACGGGGATGACGCTGAGCGATGTGCGGTTTGCCGGCGGCGATGCGATCTCCTTCGTGCTGCAGGTGCCCCCGAAGGCGCCCGACGTGCAGGTGCAGTTGATCGACGTGCTCGGCGGCCAGGTCGCCTCCTGTTCGATCGCCGATGCGGTCTCGGGCCTGCGCACCGTACAGCTTGGGCGCGTGGTGCCGGGGGGCGTCTACTTCCTGCGCGCGGCGGCGGGAAATTTCAGCATCACCTCGAAGGTGTCGTACACGCGGTGAACGGCGTAGACGGCCAACGCTTGCCGGGTTTCACGGCGGGCGAAGCATCGTCGTGCAGCGGCTCCGCTGTGACGCGGCCGGCATCATGGTGTCGGCCGACTGCGCATTGCCTTGCCTCTGTGAACGATGCGCGCTCGTGTGCTCTTTCGGTGATACCGATATCGTGCGCACGGTCGGCCTGATCGATCCCGGCCAATGCTCCCCCATTCGATATGCGTCCATCGGGACGGCGCCGCCGTTCTCATCACCGGCTCACTACATCCCAACCGAGATGCACGCTCCGTGGCGTCCGATGCCGCGATCGCGGAGGTCGGGCCCGATCCTCGATGTCCAATCGCATCGTTTCTACTTCTCTTGTCCGTACGGTGCCGTCGGCGATCCGCGCGGTCGTCCACGGGCACCGGCAAACCGATCCAACACAATCATTGGAGAAGCAGATGAACATTCGATTGAAAACGAGACCCCGGGGAGCCGTTCGTACGGCTGCGCGGGGCCTCCTGGCCGTCCTGGCCGCGGCGTTCCTCGGGGCCGTGAGCGCCGGAGCCCAGGTGACGATGAATCCACCGTGTAAACAGATCACGGTGAACAACACGTCGGCGTGCACCTTCAACGGCACGATCAACACCACGCCTGCGGGCCTGTTCCCCTCGCCCATCGCTCCCGCGTCGTCGAACACCTACGTGATTCCGATCGGCGCCACGGCGGACGATGTCACCACGCCGTACTCCAACACCTACGCCTTCAAACCGATCGGACTCGGGGTCTGGCGGGTGGCGGCGATCACCATGGGACCGCCCGATTGCTGCGTCGATGTGACGCTCGATCTGAACACCTGCACGATCACGATCTCCGACCCGGTGCTTCCGTACGTCTGCAACGACTGAGCGTGAAGCAACGGTTCGAACGAACATGACGCCGACGGCGGGCCGTGGGGACATCGGCGCGCCGTTGGCCGTTTCGAAGGCGATCAGTGTGGAGAGGGTGGTCATTCCGCAAGTGCGGTGCGGGCTCAGCCTCGCGCGGACCGGACGGCATCCATCAACCGCGCGACGCGATCCGGATCGACCGGCGCATGAACGTCCCCCGCGCGCTTCAGCCAGCTTCCGACGATCGCGCCGTCCGCCTCGTTCACGATGGTCCCGACGCTCTCGGCGGTCACGCCGCTTCCGACGAGCACCGGAACGCGCACGGCGCTCCGCACGCGATGCAGCTCGCCGACATCGCAGGCGCCGCCGGTTCGTGTGCCGGTGACGATCAGGGCGTCGGCAAGCCCGCGCTCCACGGCGTCGGCCGCCACAACCTCGAGCGGCAGGTCGGCGAGCGGCGCGGCGTGTTTGACGTGGACGTCGGCGGCGATGCGGGCCTCGGCGCCGATCTTCCGGCGATACTCCAACGTGGCGGCGGCGGCGCCCTCGATCATCCCCTGATCGGTCAGCATCGCGCCGGTGTGCACGTTGACGCGGATGAGCACGGCGCCGCAGGCGAGCGCGACGGCGAGCGCGCCGAGCGGGTCGTTGCGGAGCATGTTGATCCCGAGCGGGCGCGGCGTGCAGCGGCGCACCTCGGCGGCGATCATCGCCACGAGCGCGATCGTGTGCGGCTCGACGGCCCCCTTCCGGAACGGGACGTCGCCGTAGTTCTCGATCATGATCGCGTCGATTCCGCCGGCGGTGAGGGCCTCGGCGTCGGCGAGAGCGGCGTCGAGCACGGCGGCGATCGATCCGCCGTACCCGGCCGTGCCCGGCAGCGGCTTCAGGTGCACCATGCCGATCACCGGCCAGTCGGATCCTTGGAGCAATGTGGAGGCCATGCGGCGAGGAACAGGATAGTGGATGAAATGTCGGGTCCGGAGTCAACTCCGGACCGACACGAGAAACTTGAACTTGAACCGCTCTACATGCCCACGAATGTTGTCGCGGAGTTGACTCCGCGACCGTGGCGTCGCTCACTCGTAGCGTTGCATTCTCAACGCTGCATTCTCAACGCTGCACGCTCCCCGCCCTAGAACGGCAGATTCAACCCCGGGATGTTCGGCATCATTCCCTGCGTGGCGTTCTCCATCTCCGCGGCCGCCGTCTTCTTGGCGGTCTCGAGCGCGCGGTTGATGGTGGCGATCAGCAGATCCTCCACCATCTCGCGATCCTCGCCGGCGAGCGCTTCGCTCCCCAGCTCCAGCTTCACCAGGCGCCCGTTGCCGTTGACGGTGACACGCACGATGCCGCCGCCCCCTTCCTCGGTGATCATCTTCGCGTCGAGCGCGGTCTGCGCCTCTTCCATCTTTTGCTGCATCGCCTGCAGCTGCTCCATTGCCTGCATCAACTGGTTGGACATGGTCTACGATGTATGATGTGTGAGGGATGAACGTGAATGAGGGGGCACATGCCGTCGCCGGATCAGGCCAGCGTGTAGTAGTCTTCCCCCTCGTGCGTGAACAACCGGATCAACCCGGCGCGCACCAGACTCACGAGCGTGCGCGATGCGCGACGTTCCGAGATGTTGACCAGCCGCCGAAACTCGCTCAGCGTGACGCGCTCGTTCTTTTCGAGATGTGAGAAGAGCGTCCGCTCGATGTTGCCGATGCGGAGCACGAGCGGCGGCGCGTCCGGGTGCGAGGCCGCAAGCACGCGTGCCACCTCGCGGCTCGCCATCATGCTCTTCTCTCCCTGCCGCACGTACACGCCGGTCTCGCGCGGGTCGCTCGG
>CAZJYH010000169.1:147-8970 GCA_964549365.1 uncultured Alphaproteobacteria bacterium | reverse complement strand
CTGCATCGGTCAAACTACTGGATTGGTCAATCTTGGTCGCCATTTGGCATTAACTCCGGCGCGGCCCCCTTACAGATGATACTTCGTCAGCTGCGTCGTCAGGTAATCGTACGCATCCTGCACATCGTTCGAGCGATGGAACAGGCTCAGATCCTCCGGCGATATCACGCCCAGCTCCACCAGGCGCGGCATGTTGATCACCTCATCCCAGAAGTCGCTCCCATAGAGCACAACCGGCAGATGCTTCGATACCTTCCGCGTCTGCACGAGCGTCAGCGCCTCCATCAGCTCGTCGAACGTGCCGAAGCCCCCCGGGAACACCACCAGCGCGTTGGCCAGCGACATGAAGAAGAGCTTCCGCATGAAGAAGTAGTGGAACTCGAAGTTGTACGTGGCGGAGATGTACGGGTTGGGCATCTGCTCGAACGGCAGCGAGATGTTCAACCCGATGGATTCCCCGCCGGCAAGATGCGCGCCGAGGTTCGCGGCCTCCATGATGCCGGGTCCGCCGCCGGTGCAGACCAGAAACTTCTTCTGCCCTCCCGGCGGTGTGTGCTCCATTCCCCAGAGCGTCAACCGTCGCGCGAGCTCGGTGGCGTCGGTGTAGTAGCGGCTCACCCGACGTTTGGCACGCAGCGTCTCCAGCGTCACCATCAGCAGCTCGCGGCGTTCCCCTTCCGACTGCGCGATCTGTCGCTCGACGCCCGCGATCTCGGCGTCGGCCTTCTCCGGCGGCACGATCCGCGCCGAGCCGAAGAACACCACCGCTCCGCGCACGTTGTGCCGCTCGAATCGCGACTCGGGTTCGAGGTACTCCGCCATGATGCGGATGATCCGCGCATCGGGACTGTTGAGGAACTCTACGTTGTTGTAGGCCTTGACGAAGGGATAGGTCGGGTCGTCGGATTCTATGTTGGACATTCTGCCGTCTGTATGGTATGCCGATGCGGCGCCGTGTTCACTATTGCTGCAGCGTCTCCTGCGCGATGTTCAGGCCGCCGTCCACCAGCAGTGTCTGCCCGGTGATGTACGTTGCCTCGGCGGCGAAGAACCAGACCGCGCGGAAAAGGTCGTCGGTGGTCCCGTAGCGCGCCATCGGAATTCGCTCGCGCCCCACCAGCGCCCCGGCGGCCGGATCGTCCGGGATCTCGATCGCCCCCGGTGCCACCGAGTTCACCGTGATGCGCGGCGCAAGCGACCGAGCCAGCGCCAGCGTCAACTGCAGCACGGCCGCCTTCGACACATTGTACGGCACACGGTCCTTCCAGATCTGGAACGCGCCGAGCGACGAGAAGTTCACGATCCTCCCCGTGCGCCCTTCCACGGCAAGCACCGTCTCGGCGTACGCCTGCGCCGCGAAGAACTCGCCGTAGAGATTCGTCTCCAGCACCTCGCGCCACAGCTCCTCGGTCACGTCCACCACGGGACGCCTGGGCGGATAGATGCCCGCATTGTTGACGAGCACGTCGAGCGCGCCGAAGTCCTCCGAGGCGGCGAACAGGGCCGCGCGGATCCCCTCGCGATCGCGCACGTCGGCCTGATAGATCGCGGCACGCACGCCGCGCGATTCCACCTCCTGAAGAGTCGCGCGGGCACGCTCCTCGGAGGAACCGTAGTGCAGCGCAACGTTCCAACCGCGATCGGCGAATCCGAGCGCAAGCGCGCGGCCGATCCTGCGCGCCGCGCCGGTGATGAAGACCGCGGGCCTCATCGATCGAACGGCAGCTTGGTGAGCGTTGCGTCGTCCAGCTTCCAGGCCGATTCCTCCGGCACCTCGCCCCCGACGGCAACCAGCCGCACCCGCGCGCCCGGAACCGCGTAGGCTGTCCGCACGTACGCCAGGCCGATCATGCGGCCGAGCGCCGGCGAATAGGCCGTCGACGTCATCGTCCCGATCTTCTTCCCCTCCGCCTCGTCGCGCACCTCGAGCTCGGGCCCCTCGGGCATGACGTCCGCGCCGAAGTCCACGCCGACCAGGTGCCGCTGCACCTTGTCGTACGTGTCGAGCCGCGCGATCACCTCCTGCCCGATGTAGCACCCCTTCGTCCACGAAATGTACTGCGCAAGCCCCGCCTCCAGCGGGTTGTAGAGCTCCGACAACTCCGCGCCGATCGCCGGGATGCCCGCCTCCACGCGGAGCGTGTCGAACGTCTCCTCCCCGATGCGGTTCGCGCCGGCGGCCATCAGCTTCCCCTCCACCGCCGCGAAGATCGCCGCCGGCATCACCAGCAGGAAGCCCCCCGCCCCCGTCAGGCGCGCATCGCGCAGCATCATCACGCTCCCCTCCTCCAACGTCGCCGTCGCCACGGCGCCCGCGTCCGGCGCGGTCAGCCCCAGGGCCGTCTCGGCCAGCGTCTTCGCGTGGTCGCCGTACAACCCCACCACCGCATAGTCCGCCGTGGCGTCGGCCGTCGTGAAGTCGTCCATGATCGTGTACTTGTCCAGAAACGCGCGCACCGGCTCCGTCTCCTTGCCGGCAAGGATCAACAGCACGTGATCCTCCAGCGCGATCACGCGCACCACCTCCACCACGCGCCCCTTGTCGGAGGTCAGGATCGTCGTCGTCTCCGAGCCCGGTGCGAGGTCGCGCGTCGCGTTCGTCGAAAGCCTGTGCAACAGATCGAGCCGGTCGGCCCCGGTCCCGCGAAGCACACCGCGATTGTAGCGGATGTAGACCGTGCCGCCGAGCGCCGCTCTGTATTGATCGATGTTGGGATGAATCAGAATCATGGTTCCTGTGCGTTCGGCCGCCCCCGTCGGCGCACGCCTCCGGGAGGAACAGCCGTTCCAACGAATATCGACGTCGAATATACCGATGTGGAGGCAGGCGGCGAAAAGGGATATGCGTTCAGCGTGCCGCGTTGAGCGTGATGCGGGGCACGTTCAACGTGCCAAGTTCCAAGTTCCAAATTCCCGGTGCCAACCACTGGACCCGATCCACTACCGAGGCAAGCATCCGATGTTCCACGGTCAGCGCCCCGGATCCGGAGGAAGAAGCTCACGCAAAGGCGCGAGGCCGCAAAGAGACGGAGGGGCGCAACGCCGATGCGGTTTCACATTCAGCATTTCTCATTCAGCATTCAAACATGGCCCTCCCTCCGGCACGCGCGCGGAACAACGCGGGTGGATACGGGAGCGCGAGCGGCGGCATCCCCTCCGGCGCGAACCAGCGCAGCTCCAGCGTCTCGCCGTCGAGCCCGGCGGGCGTCCCCTCGGCGGGCGAAGCGCCGATCACCGAACAGGCGAAGACCACGACGAGATACTCCACGCGATCGCCGTTGCCGTAGGTGTGGCGGTACCGTTCGCCGCCGAAGACGCCGAGCACGGCATCAGGCACAACGTTCAACCCGGTCTCCTCCAGCACCTCGCGCACGATCGCCTCGGCGGGCGACTCTCCCGGATCGATCGCCCCGGCCGGCAGACTCCACCCGCCGTCGCTCGCGCGGCGCTGCAGCAGCACGCGCCCCGACTCGTCGCGGATCACCGCCGCAACCGACGGCACCTGCAGCAGCGCGGTGCCGATCATCGATCGGATGTTCTCCAGATGTGGGGAGATGGGCATGGGAAGTCAGAAAGCGGAAGTTGGAATGCAGAAGTTGAGATACGCGCACGAGCACCGCACCGAGTCGGAATATAGATCTTCGACGTCAACATACCGGCACAACTTCCTACACGTACACGACGACCGCTCGCCTCCGCGCCCCGACGTTGCGCACCAGCCGCGCCCGGAGCCATTTCCAGACGTGAACGGGAACCGCCAGCAGCCCGAGAAAGGCTACGCCGTCGATACCGTCGGCAACGTGGCGCGGGGCATGGCTCCAGAGCCCGACCCCGCTCCCGAAGCAGCCGTTGAAAACCGTCACCACGTACCCGGTTGAAAGCAGGAAGTATGCCACCACGGCCATCGTCAACATCGGCGCGCCGGCCGCACCGTCTTCGAGTGCCTCCGCCGTTCGGATCGCGCCGCGTGTGCCGAACAGAACCGCGAGCAGCATGGGGAGCGCGTACGGCACCACGGCCTGTGCCAGCGCGATCGCCGCGATGACGACCGCGATCGATGCGCCGCCGAACGGAACCGCCGGCGGCGCATCCCCCCGTCGCGAAATGCGCACGCGAAGCTTGTCGTTTGTGTTCATGCCGTCGCGTGCTTCTTGCGCGCGCCGGCCTCGTTCGCGAGCGCGTACCCCTTGAACAACGCCGCACACACGCGATGGTACGTGCCGTCGCACTCGCGCAGGAATTGCCCGGGCGACACGTTCACCGCGCGCAGCAGGCTTCCGTGGCCACGCAGCACCACAACGAACGCGCCGTGATAGAGCGTCCACCAGGCGAGGCGCATCGCCGGCATCAGGAAGCGCGGCATCGTCGCGAAGCTCTTGCGAAGGCGATCCACCTGAAACGCGATGTGCGCCTCCTCGTCGCTGATCATCTGCGCAAGCATCGTGCGCAGCACGTCGTCGTCGATGCCGCGATGCACGGCGCGGAAGTAGTTGCGGCCGATCACCTCGGCGGTCAGCAGCACCATCACCTCACACGTCAGCCCCATCAGGCGCCGGAGCAGGATGAAGCCGACGTCGGACCAGTGACGCTCGAGAAGCGGCGCGCCCAACAGCTCCAGCGCTCGCGCCATCCACGCGGAGTGCGCCTGCTCCTCGGCGATGAACAGATGCACGGCCTGCGCGTACTCCGCGTCGCCGGAGGCGGCGGCGCATCGCTTCATATGGGTCCCCTCCCCGCTCTCGCCGATCTGAAACACCTGCAACGACGCGATCAACGGCTCGCGCACATTCTCCGGCACGCTGATGCCGCGCTCCCACGGGATCGTGCGGCGGTTCCGGCGGTTCCTCTCGAAATAACTCACCCAGTTCATGATGCTGCTCCTTGTCGGACGGTTGAGGCGCCCCCGGCTGGAAGTCGTGCACGCACCGTAGTGCCGTGTATCGCTCGCTTGAACGATGATGCGGGCGGAACGGCGGCAAAGATGGCCGTGCGGGGACCCCGGCTTCGACCTCCTGAGGCAGGTTTCCCGCGCACCCGGGTGCGTCGCGCACGGCGCGTGGGTGCGCGGCCGTCGGCACGGACTCGCGCCCGCGTGACGCCGCGTCACGGGCATGCGTAATAAATGCGTAGCGCCACCCGGACCCGCGGGAGGTAGAATTGCATGGGGTACGCATCAACGCGCGCCGATGTTCGGTCGCACGGGTTTCAGAGCATTATTCCAAGGATTTGTCATGTGGTGGATTTCATTGAACCGTGGATGTTGTCCCTCCGTCATTCCGACGGCACTCGCACTGTTCTCAATGGCCGCGAGCGTGAGCGCGCAAGAGCTTCAGGACGCCGGCAACACTGCGTCGTCGGTGATCACCGTGCCGTCGGTGCACTGCGTGCAGGCCGGTGAGGCGTACGCGGATTCGCTGGTCGTCTTCGACGTCGATCTCGAACGAACGGCGGGGGGCACCGAGCGGATTCACGCCTGGGCCGAGAATCCCGCGCTTGGCTTCGAAGTGTCACCGGCGGTGATCTCGGGACCCCTCGGCGACGGCCGCGCGACCTTCACGATCCGCTCCGGAGCGGTGCCGAGCACGCCCGGGAAGGTGAGGATCCGCGTGCTGGTGGCCGATGAGGCAACGTACATCAACGGCGGCGAGCCGATGCTTGTGGACTACTACATCACCGTCTCCCGCCCCACGCCGTTCCGCATGCCGCTGAAGGTGTGGGTCGAGAACATCGTGAACGGCAACCGGTCGTCGCAGACGATGGAGTTCGGCGTCGGCGACCGCGCGACGACCGGATACGAAGGATATCTCCGCCCGCGAACCGATTCCGACTACTGCGAATACGAGCTGCCGCCGCTCCCGCCGACGGCCGTGTTCGATGCCCGCTGGACGCTGCCGGAGACGAACGGACTGCTGCGAAACATCTACCCGGTGTATCCGGACCCCTCCCAGGTTCCGGCACGCGCATGGATCGGCAGCTTCCAGCCCGGCACCGACGGCGGCATCGAGAACTGGCCCGTGCGCATCACGTGGCGCCGCAGCGACGCGCGACGATACGCCCGGCCGTTGACGCTCCGCGATCAGCTCGGCGCGGTCTTCGCGGTCGACATGAAGACCGGCGCGACGGGTCCGGTGCCGGGGATCACCGTGAAGGAGATCGACGCGGATATCATGGAAGCCGCGATATCGCTCACCACGATCGCGGGGTTCAAGATCGACGAGGACCAGGCCAGCGGCGTGGCGTCCGGCGCGGTAACCGGGCGCGCGACGGGCGCGGCGCTGACATGCTCCCCCAACCCGACGACGGCCGCGACGACGGTGCATTATGCGATGGCGCGCGGCGGCAGGGCGATCATCGAACTGTTCGACAATCTCGGGCATCCGGTGCGCACGCTGTTCGACGGAACGGTGGAGCCCGGCCGACGCACGGCCGCGTGGGACGGGACCGACGCACAGGGCCGACTCTGCGCGAGCGGTACATACACGTGCCGCGTGAGCACCCCCGAGGGTACGGCATGGACACGCATCGTGCTGGCGCGCTGACGCGGCTCGGACTCGAAAGGCAACGCGCGCGGCCGAGCGCGTCTTGAAAGTCGACAACGGCACGACACGTTCAAGATTGTCATTCCGACGAATGGAGTGAGGGATGACACTCCCTTCTTCAAATGCCGAAAGGCGACTATATACTTGAACGACCCAACGACGCTGAAGCTGCGGGACTGGAGCTGATGTCCCAGTCTGTCGTTCCCGCGAAAGCGGGAATCCATGACGTTGGCCGGGTGGATCCCCGCTTTCGCGGGGATGACAATCATGGGTCTGCCAAGTATATAGTTGCCTTCCGAAAAACTGTTGTCAGGCTATCCGACAGGGCACAGAACTTTAAAGACGCACTCTGAGCCGGACTTTGTCCATTGGCGTACGCAGGTGAATAGTCAGCGCGCCAAGGCAATGGCCGAGCAAGGGTGGGGCCTCCGGAGGAGGCACCTATCGGTAGATACGCGCGACCTCCTGCGGTATCAAGCTCCGCTGGGAGCGGCCCGTTCGGTGGAACTGCATGAGGTCATCATGAAGAACGGTTCGCTCCCGGACAGGAGCCGGGGCCTCTCGGCCTAACGGAGCTCAAGAAATCCAACGCGCACACGGTGCTACAAATAGGTGTCCCCTCCGGGGGCCGTACGATGGTGCGCTCTCAGAGTTTTCCAATGGCGCGTGCTTGACGCAATACGGAGAAACTCCGCAGTTGCTCTACGAGGCCGGTATCGGTGGGTTTGCTCCTGCCTTCTGATGGACAAGGTCCAGCTGAGATTTTTCACGCGGAAATTTTTCACACGGCGCGCCGCACCCCCCGCGCCCGTCTCATCTGAATTCCTGAGGACATATGACACCGTTCATCTCACGCCGTGCGCTCCTCATCGCATTCACCGCGCTGTTCGGAGCGAGCGCCGCCGCTCACGCCTAGTGCGACTCCACAAACAAAATCTCGGGGGGATCGTTCATCGTCTCGGCGCCCGCCTCCCGTCCGCATCTGACGCCGCTCGTCCTTGCGTCCTATCCCGAGGTCGGCCGCCCGCTCACCTGGTTCTGGACGGTGCGCGACGGCGATCTGGCGGACTTCGCTGCGAATGAGGAGATCCAGTTGATGGTGCTCGCGCCGGCGGATTTCGCGATCTCACGCAGGCGCGTGCCCGGGCCGCTGAACCGTCAGAGCGACACGTTCGCGATCGGAACGCTCGCGCTTCCCCCCGCGCCCGGCCCGCTGTTGGTGACCGTGACCGCCACCGACCGTGCCGGCAATGCCGACACCGTCACCGTCGAGCTCTGCGTCTCCGACCGCACCGTCTTCGATCTGCCGCTCGTCGTCACGACAGCACGCAACGAAGAGCGCCATATCCACCTGGCGATCGCGTCGGATGCGACGATGAGCCCGGAGGCCGGAGGCGCGCTCGACCCACGGTACTGCGAGGACGAGCTGAGCACGATCGCGAACCCGACGGCCTTCGACGTTCGCTGGGCGATCGACGGCACCAACGGCGTGGATCGGATCGTGCAGCCCAACCGGCACACGGCCGACGGCCTCCCCATCCGTTCCCCGGCCTTGTTCACCGCCGAGGACGCGGACTACCCGATCCGCATCCGCTACAATCACAAGGACCTCCGCGATGCACCGTTCGATCTGAAGCTCTGGGACTACGACTGGGATTTCACCGCCGGCACCGGACAACTCGTGGTCGACCTGCAGACGCTGCGTTCGCAGGCGCAGGGCCCGATCTTCGGGACGATGGGACGCGACGACTCCGTCACGCTCTATGTCATGTCGCCGACGCTCCACGGCTTCGTGATCGGCCCGGCGGTTTTCGAAGACCTGGCAGTCGATGAAGCGGGCGCTCTCGGCGTTTCCATTACGGTGGCGCCGACGCCGACCGCCGGCTCAGCACGCATCGCCTTCACGACGGAACGGCCCGGGGAGGCGCGCGTGTGTTGTCGCGTGAGTCCACGTGTTGCCGATGTTGTCGCGGAGTTGACTCCGCGACCGGCGTCTGCTTGATGAGTATATATCTGGGGGACCAGGAAGATTCTTCTCCCCCTTTTGCCAAGCATGTCCTGAGCATCGCGAAGAAAGGGGGGACGGGGGGAGTTGACGAGGAGGCAGTGCCGGAGAGCGAGAGCCGAGCCGCAAACCCCTCCTGACCTCCCCTTTGGAAAAGGGGAGGGACGCAGACAGGATCCTCCTCTCCCTTTCTTCTCCCCCTCTTTGCCAAAGACGGGGACGGAGGGGAGTTGACGAGGAGGCAGTGCCGGAGAGCGAGAGCCGAGCCGCAAACCCCTC